>JAYUYY010000562.1:0-4927 GCA_043752225.1 Sandaracinaceae bacterium
AGAAACCGGTGGTTGACCGCGCGGGCTTCAACGACGACTTGCGCGTCCTTGGAACGCGCTTGGCCAACGCCATAGCCGGTCATGCTCAGCATGAAATCAGGACAATCGCTTCCGCTGTTTGATCTGCTCTTGCACGCGCGCGTACTCGACCTCGAAGTCCGAAGTGCCCTCGACGAGGTTCTTGATCTTGGAGCGCACCTCGCGATCGAGGTCGCTCTCGACGTCCATGTGCTTGCGCAGGATGGGCGTGATCTTCTTTCGGATGTCGGAATCCTCGCCAAAGATCTCGGCGACGTTGTTGCTGTGGAACAAGATGTTGAGGATCTGCTCCAGCAAGTACGGAAGGACCTCATCCTGGCCTGGGATGTTGCGCTCCTTCGAAACCGCGGACTTCGTCTTGCCGAGCTGGCTGTAGCCCAGGCCGCGAGACTCCATGCGGTTCTTGGCCTCTTCGACGACCTCGCGATCGAGCCGAATGTACTCTTTGAGCACCGACTCGATGTCGACTCGGGCTTCGAGCTCGTTCTCGAACTCGACCGAGCCGGCTTCGCGCAAGACGCGGACGACTTCTTCAGCGATCGGCTCGATTTTTCCGCGGTAAAGACGCATGGCGAAGGTGCCGGACGCTACTGCCCAGCGGTCAGGTCGTCAATGCCACAACACGCTGCGTTTCGCCTGAAATCCAGCGGATTCCGGCCCGCAGCTCCGCGCGCAGCGGACCGTCGAGCGCATTGCCAATCGCTACATGTCGTCGCGGTCTTGGATCGCGCCGAGCAGCTGGGCTTCGGCGCAGAGCACGTCGTCGACGACTGTGGTGCCTTGGCACTTCCAGATGTTGCTGCGGTGCTGCAACACGTCGACGCCGATCACGATTCGGTCACCGGGCGTGATCGGATGGCGAAATTTCGCCTTGTCGACCCCCGCGAACACGAACATCTGCAGGCTCGGGTCGATCGCCTTCGACGCATAGCAGAGCACGCACATCAGCTGCGCCATCGCTTCGAGGCACAGTGCGGCCGGGAAAACCGGCGAGCCAGGGAAGTGACCCGGCAGGAACGGCTCGTTGTATGTGACGCATTTGATTGCGCGCGCCGAGCGCCGCGGCTCGAGCTCGATCACGCGATCGATGAGCACGAACGGCGCGCGGTGCGGCAGGATGCGGAGGATCTTCGTGATGTCGAGATTCAAACGATCCCCTTTGCGCTCCGCGGCGCAGACTCGACTGGCTCGCTGGTGCGTTCAGAGCTGCCGAGCTCGAACGCCAGCTCGCGCTACTTCTTGGGCTTGGGCTTGGGCGCGGCGTCCGCCGCGTCGCGACCTTCGCCGGCATTGTAGCGTTGGATCACGAGGTCGGTGAGGTCGTAAGTCGAAGGAATGTAGACCACGCCGGCCTCATTGCGCTCGAGCACCAGCGAGTAGCCGTCCTTCTGGCCGACCAGGCGCACGATTCGCTGAAGGCGCTCGAGGATCGGCTTGGTGAGGTCGCCTTCCTTCGCGGCCAGCTCGCGCTGAAACTCCATGTACGTGGTCTGCAGCTCGGCCAGCGCCTTTTGGAGCTCCTCGACCTTCTTGGCGTAGACCTCGCGCGAGAGCACGTCGCGCTGTTTCTCGATGCCCTCCTTGAGCCCGCGCAAGTCCTCTTGCTGCTTGTCGAGGGTCTTTTGGCGCTGATCGAACAGCGTCTTGAGCTGGGCTTTCGCCTTGCGGCCTTCCTCGATCTCGGTGAGCGCACGCTGCAAGTCCACCACTGCGATCTTGGGTTGCTGGGCGGCTGCGCGGGTGGCGTAGCTGCTGGCGACCAGAAGTGCGGCGACGAGCCAGGCGGAACGAAGGCGAATCATGCAGCGATCCTTTTGTTGGCGGCTTGCTACCAAGCCGGGTCCCAAAGCGTCAAGCGAACCGGCCTGTGACGCCGGGAGCCCCGTGAGATTCAGGCGGGTGGGGAATTCCCGAGCAGTCTCAACGGGCTGGGCTCGCTAAAAAGCATTGCCGACGGTGAATTGGAACTCGACGTCGTCTTCGTAGCCCTCGACCGGATCGAACGGGAAACCCCACTCGAAGCGCAGCGGGCCCAGCGGCGAGAACCAACGGACGCCGAAACCCCACGAGGTGCGGAGCTTGAGCAGGTCCACGCCGCACGGATCGATCGTTCCGTCGCCGTCCGGTGCGGGTGGCTCGCACAAGCTGTCTTCGAGGTTCCAGGTGTTGCCGAGGTCCTGGAACACGACGCCCTTGATGCCGACCGACTCGACGATCGGGAACTCGACCTCGAGGTTGTAATAGAGCTGCATGTTGCCGCCGAACGAAATGCCGCGGGCGGGCACGCCGTTGAAGCTGGGATCGCCGTACGAGCGCGCGGCACCGAGGCGCGGGCCGATGCTCTGAATCGGGAAGCCGCGGACGTCGGTGATGCCGCCGAGGAAGTAGCGCTCGAAGATAGGCACGCCGATGCCGTCGCGCGAGGTGATGAGACCCCACTCGACATTGAGCTTGCCGACGAGCGGTCCGAGCAGCGGCATGTAGCCGCGGAAGTTCACGCGGTGCCGCCAGAAGTTGTTGTCGGAGAGCGTGACCTTGTCGGAGACCTCGGAGCTGGCCGTCGCGAGGATGCCTTCGCTCGGGAAAAGCCGATTGTTGCGCGTGTCGTACGTGAGCGAGAGCCGGAAGCTGCTCGTCAGGCCGCTGCGGAACAAGTTGCGCAGCGGTACGAACTGGAAGCGCTCGAAGTCTTCGCCGGTCGCGCCGAACGCGCCGCCGGTGGCGGGCGTGATGTCGATCTGCTCGAGGTGATAGTTGATGAAGATGCTGAGGTCTTCATCGATGAAGTAGAGCGGATGGCCGAGCGTGACGTTGCCGCCGGTCGAGTCGCGATTGAACGCGCGCTGCTGGCGCAGCATCTTGAAGACCTCGACCGCGAGCGTCCAATCGCTGCCCTGCAAGTACGGCTCGACGAAGCGGATCTGCGCGAGCTGGCGGATGCCGGAGAGCTGCAAGTTGAACGAGAGCGATTGGCCGCGGCCGAACAGGTTTTCCTGCTGCACTTGGCCGGTCAGCAAGAACGTCTCTTGCGACGAGAAGCCGGCGCCGAGCTGGAACGTGCCGGTCGCGCGCTCTTTCACCTCGTAGTTGATGATGAGGCGGTCGGGCGTCGCGCCGTCTTCTTCGGAGATCTCGACGGTCTCGAAGTAGCCGAGCGACATCATCCGCTCTTTGGAGTGCTCGACGTTCGTCTGGCTGTAAAGCTGACCCTCGGCGATGCGGGCTTCGCGGCGCAGCACTTCGTCGCGCGTCTTCTCGTTGCCTCTGACGTTGATGCGCTCGATGTAGACGAGCGGGCCGCGCTGAATGGTGACCAGCACATCGACGATGCGCGTCTCCATGTGCAGCTCGGTCTGCGGATTGACCTGCGCGCGCGCGTAGCCTTCGTCGCGATACGAGCGAGTGATGTCTTGAAGGTTTCGCGCGACGGTCGAGCGGCTGAACCAGTCGCCGGCCTCGAACTCGATCGCTTCGCGCAGCTTCTTACGACCGAAGAGCGGCTCCATCTCGACGCCGTTCTCGTCGATCTCGCCGACCTTCACGCGGCCGACCTTGAAGCGCGGGCCTTCCTTCACGGTGATCGTGACGTCGACGTAGCGCCGATCCGGCGTCAGCTCGATCAGTGGCGAGCCCATCTCCACGGTGAGATATCCGTGGTCGTAGTAGATGGCCTGCAGGCGATTGACGTCCTCGTCGAAGATCTCTTTGCGGTACGTGTTGTTGCTGCTCAAGAACGAGAAGAAGCCGGTCTGGCTCGTCTGCATGATCGAATGCAGCTCGGAATCCGAGAGCGCCTTGTTGCCGATGAAGCGCACGCGGCGCACGACGACCGCGTCGCCTTCGTCGATCACGAAGCGCACCGCGACCTCGTCGTTCGGGCGCGGCTCGAGCTCGTAGCGAACCTGCGCGAGGAAGTAGCCCTTCTCGGCGTACAGCGCGCGGATCTTCTCGAGCTGCTCGCGTACTTGCGGCTCGGAGAGCACGGAGCCCTGCTCGAGCGTGACCTTCTCGTCGAGGTCGCTCTTCTCGATCTCGTCGTTGCCGACGTAGATGACCTCGCCGATCGCGGGCCGCTCTTTGACTCGGAACGTGAGCGCTACGCCTGCGCCGAGCGCGACGGCATCCACTTCGACGTTCGCGAAATAGGCCATGTCCCAGAGCGCGCGAACGTCGCGCGTCACCTCGCCGTCGGTGCACGGCATGCCTTGCCGCAATCGGATCGTCGCGAGGATGTCGTCGGCGGAGACGCGGCCTTGTCCCTCGATCGTGAGCTTCGCGATCGTCTTGCCTTCGCAGATCGTGCGCGGCACGCCTGGCCCAGGCGCCTCTTCAGCAGGTGCTGCTGCAGCGGGCTCGGCAGCCGGCGCTGCGGCTGGCTCGATCGCGACGTTCGGCGTGGGGCTCGCCTCGGCTGGCCCGGCGACGACGGGCGCGGCTTCGGGGCTGACCGGCGCCGTACGCGCTCCTGTGAACGGTTGCGCGCGTGCGGTCGAGAGCGCCGCAACTGCACAGAGCAACGCGCCGACTGTGATCAGATCGGCGCGACAGCGGTGCTTAGCGAAAGGTCGGTGCGCGGCCATGTCTCGCGGTGCGTTGGGCCGCGGCGCGTGAAGTGCGCCGCGCTTGCGTAACGACGCGCGCCGAGCGCGGTGGCGATAGGCCCCGCGCCCTATAACGTTGCCGCTCGGCAGGGTCAAGCGTGGCGAACGATGCGAGCGGAAGGGCCCGAATCAGCGACCCGTACGTCGGTCATTCTCGACGCGGCCATCGCGCATGTGCACGACGCGCGGCATCTGCTCGGCGAGCTCGCCGCTGTGCGTCACGACCAAGAACGTGGTGCCGCGGTTGCGATTGAGCCCGAACAGAAGGTCGTGCATCAGGCGCCCCG
>JAYUYY010000563.1:0-4925 GCA_043752225.1 Sandaracinaceae bacterium
ACCGTGTTGATCAAAGAGATCCCGCGCGCGCTGCGCCACGCCCGGCAGCTCTCACTCTTGATGATCGACATCGATCACTTCAAAGACATCAACGACACCTACGGCCACTTGGCGGGTGACTCGGTGCTGCGCGAGCTCGCGAGCTTGCTGACCAAGCGGTTGCGCCCCGACGACGAGCTCGGCCGCTACGGTGGCGAAGAGTTCTGCGCGATCCTCCCCGAGACCCCGGTCGACGGGGCCGTACGCATCGCGGAAGAGCTGCGCAAGATCGTGCAGGACCACAACTTCGTGGTCGAAGGCGAGCGCATCAAGGTCACGATCTCGATTGGCGTCGCAGAGCTGCAGAAGGGCCAAGACATCAAGGCCTTCTACAAAGCCGCGGACGAGATGCTCTACCAAGCCAAGCGCTCGGGCCGTAACCGCGTCTGCCCCGTCATCGCGGGCTAGATGATGTTGCGGCTTGCCGCGCGCGAGCTTCGCTCACCCCGTGAGTGGGTGGGGCCCGCTCTCGTGTGGATTGGGCTTCGCCGGCGGGGCGGGAGAACGGCGCACGTTCTCCCGATAACTAGAACTCGCGGCGGATACGCAGCAGGCCGCCGAGCGGCGGGTTGGCGTGCGGGCCGCCGTAGGCGGGATCGAGCAAGAGATCTTCGTCGCGGACGCGACCTTCACTGTAGCCCTGCTGCAGCGAAGCCCAGCGCTTGGGATCGTTCGGCAGCGCGGGCACGGCGGTCGGTCGAGTCGCGCGGGTCTCGGGCATTGGCTCTTCGGTGAAGAGCGCGCGGCGTACGGCCTGGATCGCGGGCACATCGCTCGGATCGGCCTGCTCTGCGAGCTGATCCAAAAGCCGCATCAAGATCTCGCGATGCTCGCGCTCGCCGGCCAACCAACCGAGCACCTGCGCGACGCGTACGGGCTTGGTCTCACGCTCGCGCCAGCGTTTCTTTGGCGCGCGCGAGCATAGCCGCTGAGCGGCTTCGAGCGCTGCGCGATGATCGCCGAGCAAGACTGCGATTTTGAGCGCTTCCCAATCGGCATACGGCAGAGCGGGCAAGCAGCGCGCGGCCTTGAGATAGCTCTGGAGCGCGTCGTTCGGGCGGCCCGCGCGTCGCAGCGCGTGCGCGGCGGTCGCGTGCGCGGCCGAGACATCGGGCTCCATCTGTGCGTGGCGCTCGCCGGATCGCAGGTACTTGTCGAGGGAGAACGGCGCGTTGAAGTCGCGGTCGGTCCACTCGGCGACGCAGAAAAAACAAAAGCCATCGAACGTGCGGTGCACCAGGCGCCGGTCGCCGGTCTCGAGATGAAAGTCGATCACCGGCCAGGTGTCGGGCACCGGCCCGCCGCTGCGATCGAACGCGAGCAGCGCGCCCTCGTCCGAGCGAAAGAATGGCAGCGGCAGATCGGGATCGTCCGGGCGCGACTTCGTGAGCTTGGCGAGCTCATCGCGCGCTTGTGCCACCGAGCCTTCGCCTGGCGCAGGGTCCGCCGAGAGCAGCACGCCATTGGGGAGCCGCCCGCCATCGTGGCGACCCAAGAGGTGCCGCAGGTCGGTCGGCAGCGGAGAGAGCAGCGCGTCTTCGACCAGGGCCAGGTGGGTCGGGCTCGCGGCCGGCCGCAGGCTCACGCCGGGCAAGCGATCGCGCGTCTCGATCCAGCTTAATAACGCCTGAACCCCGCGGTGCACGGCCTCAGCCTAACGCGGTTGCGACCGCTTTCAGGACGCTTTCTGGCGGGAGGTCCCCCGGGCCCGTTAGCCTTGCACACATGCGCGCATGGTATCCGCTGGTTTTAGTCGCTCTGGCGCTGGTCTCGACCTCGAGCTTTGCAGCTCCGGCCCGCGCCGAACGCGAGCCGCTTCCGGCTCCACCCGAGCCCGAGAACTCTGAGCCTGCAACCGCGCCGAAGAGCAAGGCGCCACCTGCTCCCGCACCGGACCTCGACGCCGCGAGCGCGGATGCCGCAGAGCCAGCGCCTGAATCAGACACCGCTGCACCGGAGCCCGCTGCGGATGCAGCGGCTAACGACGCACCGATCGATGCGCCGAACGACGCTTCGATCGAGGCGGTCGAGCAAGCGATGGAACGCGCATCGACGGATGGCGAGCAGCCCGCGCTCGAACCCGGCGCGTTGAGCCCGGCGATCGCGGTCGAGAGCGTCCCGGCCGCGCTCAGCTCGGAAGCCGAGCCCGCCCCGGAAGCGAGCGCGCGCAAAGCCGTGCTCGGACCGGAGCTCGACTGGCTCGCAGGCGCATCGCTGCCCGACTTTCCCGTGCGCTGGGACGATCGCTTGGTCGAGCAGCTGCTCTACTACCGCGACAACGCGCAAGGCCGCGCGCACGTGCGCAGCTTGATCGCGCGCTCCGGCCGCTACGCCGACATGATCCGCGGCAAGCTCGATGCGCAGGCGTTGCCTTCGGACCTGCTGTACGTCGCGATGGCTGAGAGCGGCTACGACCCGCTCGCGAAGTCCGGAGCGGGCGCGGTCGGGATGTGGCAGTTCGTCGAGACCACCGGCCGCGAATACGGCCTCTCGATCGATCGCTGGGTCGACGAGCGCATGAGCCCGGAGCGCGCGACCGAAGCGGCTTCTAAGTTCTTGCTCGACCTTCACGCCAAGCTCGGCTCGTGGCCGCTCGCGCTCGCGGGCTTCAACATGGGCTACGGCGCGCTGCTGCGTTCGATCCGTAAGTACAACACCAACGATATCGCCGTGCTCACGCGGCTCGAAGCCGGCTTGCCCTACGAGACCGTCGTGTACGTCTCGAAGATCACGGCGTTTGCGATCGTCGCGCGCAACCCCGAGCGTTTTGGCTTGAGCGACGTGACGCTCGAGCCCGCACGGGAGCTCGCGACGGTCGACGTGCCCGGTGGCTTGGGCTTGGGTCGCCTCGCGCGCGCAGCGAGCATGACCGTGGAAGAGCTGGCGGCGTGCAATCCGGAGCTGTTGCGCAGCCGCGTGCCTCCTGACCTGAAGCGTTGGGCGCTGCGCTTGCCCAAGGATCGCGCGGCGCGCTTTGCCGAGCGCATCGCCACGCTGCCTTCGGAAGCGCCGACGCACGCGATGCACGTGATTCGCTTCGGCGAGCGGATCCGAGACGTCGCGTCGATGTACGGCACGAGCGACGCCAAGCTGCGCGCGCTCAACGATCTCGAGGACGGCGCTGAAGCCCTGCCCGGCTCGAAGCTGCTGGTGCCCGACGTCGAGCCCGAAATCGCACCCGCAGCGACCGGCGAGGTCGTCGTCGGCGTGCCCGCGCAGAGCTTCGACATGCCCGATCGCAAGCGCGTGTTCTACGCGGTGCAGAGCGGCGACAGCTCCGAAGCGATCGCAGCGTTCTTCGCGGTGACGATGGACGAGCTGCGGCGGTGGAACGACATCGCGACCGACGCCGCGCTGCAATTCGGCATGGTGCTCCAGCTGTTCGTGCCGCCGGAAACGGACCTGGCGCAGGCGATTACGATCGCGCCCGAGCGCGTGCGGCCGGTGGTCGTCGGCAGCGAGGAGTTCTTCGCGCACCACGAATCGCAGCGCGACCGCGTGCGCGTGCGCTACCGCGTGCGCTCCGGCGATACGCTCGACTCGCTCGGCGAGCGCTACGATCTCTCGGCGGGCTCGATCGCGCGTATCAACAGCTTCAGCCGCTACAGCAAGCTCGACGCCGGTGCCGAGATCATCTTGTACGTGCCCGCAAAGGACGCCGAGCAGCTCGTCAGCCAAGCTGCGCGCTGAAGGACCCGCTCAGGAACGGCGCTCGACAGCTCGTCGGCGCCTGATTCAGACTCCGCGATGTGAAGAGCATTGGACAGGCGTTGCGGGAGCTCGTGCAGGGCTTTGCACCGACCGAGAGCGTGCGAGCGCCGCTGCTGGCCGCGCGCGGCCTAGTGCTCTCGCAAGACGTGATGGCGGGGCTCGACCTGCCCGGCTTCGATCACAGCGCGATGGACGGGTACGCGGTGGCGCACGCCGACTTGCCCGCGGATGACAGTCCGCTACCCGTGCTCGGCGAGTCGCGTGCCGGCGGCGAGCTACCGCCTGCGCTGACTCCCGGCCACGCCATGCGCATCTTCACCGGCGCGCCGATGCCAGCCGGCGCCGACACCGTGGTCATTCAAGAAGACGTCGCGCTCGTGAGCACAGGCGCAGCGAGAACCCTCGCACTGCGCGAGCCGCAACAGCGTGGCAGCCACATCCGTCGCCGCGGATCGGATTTGCTGCAAGGCAGCGTGGCGTTGCGCGGCGGGCAGCTGGTAGGCCCCGGCGAAATCGGCCTGCTCGCGGCGCTCAACTGCGCCGAGGTCGCGGTGCATCGCAAGCCGCGCGTCGCGATCCTGTCCACCGGCGATGAGCTGCGCGACCTCGGAGATGCGCTGCCACCCGGCACGCTCGTCAACAGCAACGCGTACATGCTCGAAGCGCAGGTGCAGGACGCCGGCTGCGAAGCGGTGCGGATCCCGCGCGCACCCGATCGGATCGAAGCGCTCACCGCGAGCGTCGAGCACGCGCTCGCCTCGGCGGACGTGGTGCTCTCCTCGGGCGGAGTCTCGGTCGGCGACCACGATTTAGTCGCCGAGGCGCTGCGCCGCGCGGGCGTCACGACGCATTTTTGGAAGGTTGCGATGAAGCCGGGCAAGCCGCTCTTGTTCGGCTCGCGCGGCCGCGTCCCGGTGGTCGGGCTGCCGGGCAATCCGGTCAGCGCGTTCGTTGGTTTCGAGGTGTTCGTTCGCCCCGCGCTCGCGGCCATGCGCGGGACGCACAAGCCCTTCCCGCGGCTCGTGAACGTGGTGCTCGATCACGACCACACCAAGTCCGCGGGCCGGCCGGAGCTAGCGCGCGCGCAGCTGACGCTCGACGCCAGCGGCACGCTGCGCGCTCGCTTGCACGCGCGCCAAGGGTCGGGATCGCTGCCTTCGATCAGCGCGGTGGAT
>JAYUYY010000564.1:0-4919 GCA_043752225.1 Sandaracinaceae bacterium
TTCCACCCGAGCTACCGCGTCGACTTGATCATGTGGCGCAACATCATGGGCCAGGTGACCGGCGCGTATTACTTCAAGCCCGGCATCGGCTACGACTTCCTGAAGAGCGACTTCGGCGAGCTGCTCGGCGCGCGCCTGGACTTCGTATGGAGCCGCGCGACCTCGATGGTGCAGACCTGGGGCAACTCCGAAAACCTCGGCGTCGAGCTCAACCTCAGCATCTACTTCCGCAGCGAAGATGGCCCCGAGCTCGACGATGGCTTCCACGCCATGGCGCAGTACGGCGTGCTCTTCCCGATGCGCGGTCTCGGCTACAACTACGAGGACACGAGCCTCGACGCAGCGCAGACCCTGCGCCTCGTGCTCGGCGTGAAGTTCTAGAAAGCGGCTCGCAACTGCCGGCCCTCTCGTGCGATGAGGGGCCATGGCGCGCGCCGACAAAGTTCTCTTCGAGTGCACCGCGTGCGGCGCACAGAGCCCGAAATGGCTCGGCCGCTGCCCGGGCTGCTCCGCATGGAGCACGCTCGTCGAAGTTTTGCCGCGCGATGCCCGCGCCGCCGAAGCGCCGGCGAGCAGTCGCAGCCCGCAACGCCTCGAGGTGGTGTCTGCCGAGCGCGTGACTCGGCTCTCGACTTCGTTTGGCGAGCTGGACCGCGTGCTCGGCGGAGGACTAGTCCCCGGCGCGGCGGTGCTCATCGGCGGTGATCCCGGCATCGGCAAGAGCACGCTGCTGCTGCAAGCGATGCTCGGCATGGCCAAGCTCGGGTTGCGCGTGCTGTACGTCAGCGGCGAAGAGTCGGCGAGCCAAGTCGCGTTGCGCGCGGTGCGCTTGGGCGGCGGCGATGGCGTCGAGCTGCTCTGCACCACCGAGCTCGCGGATGTCGAAGCGGCGCTCGCCAAGGGCGAGTACGCCGCGGTCGTCGTCGACTCGATCCAAACCGTGCGCGCGGCCGAGCTCGAGTCGGCGCCGGGCAGCGTCGCTCAGCTCCGTGAGGTCAGCATGCGCTTGGTCGAGCGCGCCAAAGCCCGCAACACCGCGCTCTTGTTGATCGGCCACGTGACCAAAGAGGGCACGCTCGCAGGCCCGAAGGTGCTCGAACATCTCGTGGACGTCGTGCTCGCGTTCGAAGGCGACTCGACTCACAGCTATCGCGTGCTGCGCGGTCAGAAGAACCGCTTCGGCGCCACGAGCGAGGTCGGCGTCTTCGACATGGTCGCCGAGGGCCTGGTCGAGATCGAAGACGCGAGCGCGCTGTTCCTGCATGAACGCGCGGATCGCGCGCCCGGCTCTGCGGTATTTCCCGCGACCGCTGGCACGCGTCCGATGTTGGTCGAAGTCCAAGCGTTGCTCGCGCCCGCCCAGTACGGAGCGCCGCGCCGCGTCGCCACCGGCCTCGATCAAAACCGGCTCGCGTTGATGCTCGCCGTGCTGCATCGCAAAGCCGGCATCCACGTGCTCGATCAAGATGTGTTCGCCGCGATCGCGGGCGGCTTGCGGATCGACGAGCCTGCGCTCGACCTCGCGTTGTGCGCCGCGATCGTCTCTGCGCTGCGCGAACGCCCGCTGACGATCGCGACGCTCGCGTTCGGCGAAGTAGGCCTCACGGGCGAGCTGCGCGCCGTGCCTCGTCCCGGCTCGCGCGTGCTCGAAGCCAAGAAGCTCGGTTTCAAGCGGATCGTGTTACCGCACGCCAGCGCGGAGCAGTTGCTCGCAGCAGAACGCCGCGGCGTCGAGATCGTCGCGATGCGCCGGCTGGACGAAGCGCTCGAAGCGTTGATGTAGCCGCTGCTCAACGCTCAGCGCTCGAGCGCGTTCTCACTCGTCCCCTTTGCCAGCCGCGGTCTTCGGGCGCTCGCGCTCGGCATAGCGCTGAAGGATCACGGGCAGCTGATCGACGCCGCTCTCATAGCGCGCGATCGCGCACTCCTCAGGCGTCAAGCGCTTGGGTCCGTTGACGGTGCCGCGGTTGTTGTCCGAGTCCATCAGCAGCCACGGTCGATCGCGGCCGACGTTGTCCGGATGCAGCGGCTGATTCATCAGCACGTGTCCGAGCTCGTGAGCCATCGTCCACGCGGTCTCGCGATGGCGCAGGCCGGTGCGATCCAAGATCACCGCGTTGCCGATCGATCCCGAGCTCGCCTCGATGAAGGCTTCGCCCTGGCGTGTGCCCAGGGTGAAGCGATTGATGATGAACAGATCGATCGTCGCGGGATCCTCGTCTGCGAGCGTCTTGACCAGCGTGCGCTCTTCGAGCGTCCCACTCGCGGCGGTCATGTTGTCGAATTCCTCGACGCCGTCGCCGAGATCGACCGCGCCGATTTCGATGCGTTGTTGCAGATCGGTCGTGAGCGGCACGCCCAGCACTGGCTCGATCACCGCGAGCGCGCCGTTGCGCCGCCGCACCACGACGTCCGCGCTCGGTGCTGCTCCGAAGACGGTCTTGGGATTGACCGTGACCTGCGGGTCGTATCCTGCCAAATGCAGGGCTTGAGCGATTCGCAACGCGGTATCGGTCGCGCTCGATCCGGCGCCGATCGCAATCGGCGAAATCGGTTTTCCGTCGATGCGGAAATAGATCGCGCCGCCGCGCGCAGGCAGCCCGTCTTTGTTGGAGACCGCGATCAGCCCCGAGCTCGGCGGGTCGACCAGCTCGACGGGGACCTCTGCCGGCGGTCCGAACGTGATGTGGCACTGCAACCAAATCTCGTTCGCGCTGCCGATCTCCTCGCGCACGATGCGCAACGCGGAGAGATCGTCGACGCCGATCACAGGAGCACCGCCACGCGCCGCGCGCAGCACGAACACCCGCAACGCCGTACGCCGCGCCGTGAGCGGTCCGTCTTCGTCGCCGGGCCGGCTGACGTGCATTGCCTGCTCGACGCGGCCGCTCGGCGTCTCGTACGTCACGCGCACGCGATCGCGCAGCGCGACGAGCAGCGCTTGCCCGGCCACGCCGCGCGCGTCGCGATCCACGTGATCGCCGACCAACCGAATGAAGCGCGAGCGAAAAGGCTGGCTGGCCTCCTGCCGTGTCAGCGTGAGGCTCAGCGCATGCCGCGTCTTGCCGGTCGCGTCGAGCGCCTCGAGCGTGGCCTTGATCTGCTTGCCCGCAGCAGACGAATCGACGATCTGAACGCGTATGTTGAGCGGATCGGGGCTCGTCACGGAATGCTCGGCGGAACGCGGCAACGACGAGTCGCTCGTCACGCGTTGGGAGATCGACAGCGCGTCCGTCGCGGGCTTCAGCGGCCGGTTTTGCGCGTCGAGCAGCGCGACATCCACGGAATGCACAGGGCGGCGCTTGACTCGATCGCCTTGGGTAAGCAGCAGAGCGACCGAGTGACTGCCGAGCGAAGGCTGCGTGGCTTGCAGCCACAGCGGCACCGGAAGCTCCGCAGGCTTGAGTGTGAAGGGCGTGCTTACCGGCGCGCCGTTGCGCAACACGCGCAGGCCGCCGAGCACATGAACGGTCACCGCTTTTTTGCCCGCGGCTGGGACGACGAGCTCGATCGTATCGGCCACCGGCACGCGCGTGAGCTGCTCGAAATCGGCGACGCCATCGTCGTCGCTGTCGTCGCGATCGACTGCGATCAGAAGCGGCGCCTCGGTCAAGCCGCTTTCAGTAGGCGCAGTGGCTGGCTGCACGATGGGCTCGTCAGCTCGCACGAGCGCGGCCGCGCACGCGCTGCCGATGCCGATGAACCGAGCCCACCACGCGAGCGCGCGGCGCGATCCCATGCTCACTCCGGGCTGCGGATTTTACGCAGCATCGTTTCGGCGAGCGCCGCCATGCGCTGGCGACGCGATTGCTCCGCAAGGACGATCGAGCGCAAGCGCGCTTTGGCTTCTTCGAGCAGGTCGTTCACGATCACGTAGTCGAAGAGACCGTAGTGCGCGATCTCCTGTTGTGCGTTGCGATAGCGCCGCTCGATCGTCGCATCGTCATCCGACGCGCGTCGGCGCAAGCGTTCTTTGAGCTCTTCCATCGTCGGCGGCAACACGAACACGCCGACCGCGTCTTGGCGCCGCGCTTTGATCTGACGCGCACCTTGATAATCGATGTCGAACACGATGCCGCTCTTGCCCTCGCTCTTGCAGCGATCGAGCTCGGCGAGCGCCGTGCCATATAGATTGCCGTGCACTTCGGCCCACTCGGCGAATGCGTTCTTGCCGACCAGCTCGACGAACGCTTCGCGGCTCACGAAGTGATAGTCGTGGCCTTCAACCTCGTTCGGACGCGGCTTACGCGTGGTGTGCGAAACCGAAAACGTAAGCTCGGGATAGCGCGCCAGAAGGTCGCGCGTGAGCGTCGTTTTGCCCGCTCCGGACGGCGACGAAATGATGAGGAGCAGCAAGTCCTCGTGCATGCTGGATGCTATCGCCGGGGCGGGTTTGGTGTCGAGAGCCGAGTCGAGAAGCGTGTCGAGGTCAAGCGCGGGGTCTGTGTCAGAGCACGTTTTGCGCTTGTTCGCGCAGCCGCTCGAGCTCTGCCTTCAACGCCAGCACGAGCGAGGTGATCTCCAGATCGGCTGTTTTCGAGCCGAGCGTGTTCACCTCGCGCCCCATCTCCTGCAGCAAGAACTCGATGCGTCGGCCGATCGGCTCGGCGCCGAGCTTGAGCAGCGCAGCGAGCTGCGCGACGTGGCTCTCGAGCCGCGTGAGCTCTTCGGCGATGTCGGAGCGATCGGCGAGTAGGGCGACCTCGTGCTCGAGGCGCCCGTCGTCCAGCGCCACGCCGGTGCCGCGCAGGAGCCGCTCGATCCGCGCCTTCAACCGATCGCGCGCCGCGTCCACCGCGTCGTCCGACCGCAGCATCACGCCGCGTGCCAGCTCGCGGATCTTCTCGAGGCGTTGCGCGAGGTCTCGACCGATCGCCTGGCCTTCGGCCTCGCGCATAGCATCCAGCTGATCGAACGCG
>JAYUYY010000565.1:0-4915 GCA_043752225.1 Sandaracinaceae bacterium
CGACGCTGATGACGACGGCGACGGGCTCCAGACCTTCCTCGAGCGGCCCGAGCTCGCGGACGTCGATCTCGACAGCGACGACGCGCCCGACTACCTCGATGCCGACGACGACGGGGACGGCATTCCCACGCTCCAAGAGCGCGTGCTCGGGCTAGATCGCGACACCGATCACGACGGCGCGATCGATCACTACGACAGCGACGACGACGGCGATGGCCTGCTCACGCGGCTCGAGGCTGGCGACAGCGATGACGACGGCATCGCCGACTATCTCGATGCCGACGACGACGGCGATGGCGTCAACACGCGGCAAGAGGATTGCGACCCGAACGAGAACGGCGATCCGAGCGACGCGCGCAACACCGATGGCGATGTCGCTCCCGATTATCTCGATCTGGATGACGATGGCGACGGCGTGCTCACGCAGGACGAAGGGGTCGACTTCAATGGCGATGGCCTGCCGCGCGACGCGCAAGACGTCGACGGCGACGCTACGCGCGACTATCTCGATATAGACGATGACGGCGACGGCCTTTTGACCGAAGCCGAGCGCCCGTCGGACGCCGATCGCAACAGCGACGACGACCCCTCGCCCGACTACCTCGACGCCGATGACGACGACGACGGCTTGCCGACGGCGGACGAAGCGGCGGATCCGAACGAAGACGGCTCACCGTCGGATGCGCGCAACAGCGATGGCGATGCGCTCGCCGACTACCGCGATACGGACGACGACGACGACGGGCTCACGACGGCGATCGAAGTCCAGGACGCGGATGAGCACGGCGTCGATCTGGACGGCGATGAGCTGCCCAACTGGCGCGACACCGACAGCGATGGCGATCAGGCTCTCGACTCGCTCGAGCGGCGCTTGGACATCAATGGCAACGACGTGCCTGACTACTTGGATGTCGCGGCGGCGCCCGCCGACGCTGATCACGATGGCATCGCCGACATCCTCGAGTGCCCGGATACGCGCGATTGCCCAGACACCGATGGCGACGGCGACGCCGACCACGTCGACGTCGATGACGATAACGATGGGCTGCGCACCGAGCGCGAAGGCGGGCTGGATACCGACACCGACGAAGACGGCATCGCGAACTATGTCGATGCCGACGATGACGGCGACGGCGTCTTGACTGCGAGTGAACGCCCGGGCGGTGCGAGCCGCGACACCGACGACGATGGCGCGCCCGACCACCTCGATGTCGATGACGACGGCGACGGAATCCCGACCGAGCTCGAGCTTTCCGCGATCGAGGATCAAGATCCCGATGACGACGGCATCCCGAGCTACCTCGACGAGGACAGCGACGGCGACGGGGTGACCGATGCCGAAGAGAACAGCGAAGACGTCAACGATGATGGCGTGCCCGCGTTTCTCGATCCGGTCGAAGTGCCGGATGACACCGACGGCGACGGCGTGAGCGACAGCCTCGAGTGCCGGGAGCAGCCGTGCCGCGACAGCGACGAAGACGGCATTGCGGATGTCGACGACGAAGACGATGACGACGACGGTCTGCCGACGTCGAGCGAGCGCGTGCGCGGCCGCAACCTCGACACCGATCACGACGGGATCGCGAATCACCTCGAACGCGACGACGACAACGACGGCTTTCTTACCCGCGACGAGCTCGAAGACGGCGAGCCGGTGGATACCGATGATGACGGATTGCCCGATCACCTCGACACCGATGATGACGGCGACGGCGTATCGACGCGCCAAGAACGCTCCGGCAGCAGCGTCGACACCGACGGCGATGGCGTTCCCAATCACCTCGACTCGGATGACGACGGCGATGAAATCGCGACCGCGATCGAGCTCGCCGACGCGGAGCAGTTTGGCGAGGACATCGATGGCGACGACATCCCGAGCTACCTCGACCTCGACTCGGATGGCGACGGCGCGCTCGATCTCGACGAGACCGAGGCGGATGCAAATGGCGACGGCGTGCCGGACTACCTCGGCGCGAGCCGCAGCGAAGTGGGCGGGGGAGGGCTGTGCAGCGTCGGCGGCGTGCATCGAGCTTCGAGGGCTGCGCCGTTCGCGAGCTTCGCGCTGCTTTCACTGCTGATCGGCGCGCGCGCGCGGTCGCGGGAGCGGCGAAGGGTCGTAGCGTGAGAAAGCAGCCGCTCGCGGTCTATCTCTACCGATCGTAGGCGCGCGGAAAGAGGTCTTGGCGCTTCTTGAAACGCGGGTCGAGCAAGCGCTTCACCTCGGGCGGTGGTTGCAAGACGAGCCGCACGAAGCGCGGCGCTGCGATCGAATGCGCGCCGGCTTGCAGCTCGATGATCTCGTCATCGCGCGCTTCACGCGCGTCGATCAGCGCGATCTCGCCCTTGCCTTCGATCGCCACGCGGTACGCACCCGCAAACGCCAGCTCGATCGAGCGCGTGCCCGCCGCGCTGCGCGGCGCATAGAGCTCGATGTTGCCCCAGAACGGGGCGTAGTTGTCTTTGAGGTGCTTGCGGATCCCCGGCGTGAGCCCTTTGAAGCGCTCGGTACGGATCAGCAACTTGGGCGGGGCTTGCTTCAGCTCTTGCATCACCTTCGCGAGCGCGTCGGGCTTGGCTTTCTCGAGCTCTGCGCGGCGCATGATCGAGAAGCGCTGCAAGCGCTTGGAGGGTTGCTCGCGGTCGTAGAGCACGTCCATGCCGGCGAAATAGTGCTCGCCTTCGCGCACCAGCGCCGACGCCAACGCGATCATGTGCCGCTGGTAGGCATTGCTCTCGCGCAAGATCACCGGCATGCGGCCGATCGGGAACGCGATCGCAAGCACGAGCGAGCCCGCGAGCACCACGCTGCTCAGCGATCCGAGCACACGTTGCGCTGCCGGCGCCGCGCGCCACGGCAGCCGCCAGGGCGCGAGCAGCTCGAACGCCGCGACACACGCTAGGAACGCGGTCGGGATCAGCAGCACGAAGAAGTACGGCCATGGCTGCTTGTGCCAGATGCCGCCGGCCGCAAGCGTCACGCCGTACGCGAGCATGCGCAGGTTTCGCAGCGCGGTCTCATCCTGCTCGCGGCGCACGAAATGCTGAATGCTGCGCACGAACAGCGCGCATAAGCCGAGCACGGTGAGCGCGTAGAAGCCGGGGTTGAGCGCCAGCGTTTGGCGCCAGAACTTCCGGATGTTCGGATAGATCTGCTTGAACACGATCGCGTTGTGCGAGGTGAACGTGGTGTGCGCGGTCTTTTCCGGCGACGCGAGCACGCTGAAGAACAGCAAGTACGGCCCGATGGTGAGCGCGCACGCGGTGCCGAAGCGCACGAGGTCGCGCAGGGCTTCGCGTCGCCGTTCGGGCAACGCGAGCGGCAAGAGCAGCGCAGGTCCTGAAGCCGCGATGTAGTAGGCACCCTTTTGCGAGATCAGGAACGAGAGCCCGGCGAGGAAGCCGGCGAGCACGGCGCGACCGCGCAGCAAGAACAAGAGCGAGAACAATCCCGCCCACGCGGTCAGCGTATCGACGCGCAGCTCCGAGGAGCGCTCGAGCCAGGTGGTCATCAGCACCCAACACGGCAACGCGAACGCGACCGACGCGCGTGAGAACGTCTCGCTCGCAAGCCACGCGGCGAGCGCCATGCAGGCCGCGTTGATCACCGCCAGCCAGATCTTCACGTTCATCAAGCCCGACCACACGTCGCGCGCGAGCAAGAGCGGCGGCAGCTCTAGGTAGTAACCGAGCACCGTCTTGTACGGTTTGAAGTCGCGGTACGGGATCTGATCGCGCAGGCGGTACACGTCGTACGCCCCGTCGAGCTCGTCCATCACCAGCGGCAAGCGCTTGAAGTACACGAGCTCGATCGCCAGGTAGCCGAGCGAGCACAGCGCGATCAGTGCGCCGAACGCGTACCTGTCGAAAGCGTGTTGGCCTCCCGTCCGTTGCACGGGCGGAACCTTACACTTAACAACCTGCGTTGTTGCTGCGGTTGCACTGCACGATCCGGCCGTAGCCGCCGCCGCCGCCGGGGCTTCCTCCCTGACAGCTGATCGCGTTGCCACCGGCCGTGCCCACAGCCGTAGATCCCGAGCCACCGCTCGAGCCACCGCAGCTATAGATGCCATCGTACGCGCCGTTCGCACCGCCGTTGCCACCGCGCGCTTGGATCGTCGAGCCCGAGGTGGTGAGCGTGGTCGCTTCGAGCGTGATCGCGCCGCCCGAGCCGCCGCCGGTGCCGCCGCCTTCGTCGCTCGCGCCGCACGGCGTCGCGCCGTTGCCGCCGTTCGCCGAGATCGTTCCGCTCACGGTCAGCGTGCTCGCGACGGTGAGTTGGATCGCTCCACCGCCCGCGGCGCCTGCAGTCGAGCAGTCGCCGCCTTGGCCACCCGCGCAGCCACTGAGCAGCGGGATGAGCGTGGTCGTCCCGCGCGCGACGCCGCCGTTGGCAGCCGCGATGTCGTTGTCGTCGGTGTCGGCGACGCCGCTACGTCCACCCGCGGTGCCAAAGCCGCCGCCGCCACCGCCGCTCGCGCCGGCGAGTCGAGCGGTGTTGCCGCTACCGTTTGCGCCCTGGCTCGTGCCGCACGACCAGTTGCCGCCGCCGCCTGCGGTCGTGCCGCTCGCGTTGGCGTCGAGCGTGCCGACGATGCTCGCGCTTCCGAACACCACGAGCGCCGCCGCCCGAGTGCCGACGATGTGCAAGCTGCCGCCCGATGGAATGCTCAGCCCGCGCAGCGCGACCACCGCGATCTCCGGCCCGCTGGTCTGTGTGAGCACCGTGATCTGCGGCAGCGCGCCGCCGCACCACGTCGTGAAGCTTGGCGTGCCGCTGGTGTTCAGCACGGCCGCGCAGTTGAACGTGGTCGTCGCATCCGCAAGGTTTGGGTTGAGCCGCGTCGCGTCGATGTTGCGCGGCACGTAGCCTAGGCCGCAGCCGGTCGCCGAGCTCGTGCTCGAAGCGTTCACCGGG
>JAYUYY010000566.1:0-4915 GCA_043752225.1 Sandaracinaceae bacterium
TGGCGAATGATGTCGCGCACCGCATCTTCGGTGACGAGCAACTCGGTATCCTTCACGCCGTTGTTGGCCATCTGCTTCACGTCTTCTTCGCCCGTGCGCTCCACTAGTAGAGGCGGCAGGTCCAATGCGGTGATCTGACCGGGCTTGGCAGCCGCCAGGCCGTCGTAGAAATCGCGCAGCGTGCGCAGGCGTGCTTGCTCCAGATCGGGTGTGCCGGTGCGCTGCGCCGCGAGCGCAACGAGCATGAACTGGTGTTGCAGCACCGGCCGTAGGGTTTCGCGCGCGAGCTGCTCGCCGTGCATCGCGAGCTCGATGGCGCGTCGCGGGTCACCGCGGCCGAGGGCTATGTCGGCGCTGCGCTCGAGCGCGTAGATGTGCACGGGCTCGCGCTGCAGCTCGTAATCCCAGAGCGCGCCTTCGTTCGCGAAGGCCCTGCCGTACACCACGATGACCAGCACGAACACAGCGAGCACGCTGGAGGTACCGCCGAGCAGCAGCGCTCTGCGCCGTCGCGACCAGTCGGGCCAGCCATTCGCGATCCAGCGCGCGAACAAGGCGGCAAGTCCGATCGCCGGCGCATACAAGAAACGGTCGGACGCGAGCGACATCAGCTGCGTCGGCAAGATGTTGATGACTGGCGCGAGCGGGAGCGCGACCCACGCGAGATCGGCGAGCCACGGCTTGTGCGCGCCGCTCCGTGCGCCGCGCATCGCGAGCGCAAACACGAGCAGGATGGCGCAGGCGCCGCCGGCGACGGTCACAGGCTCGACGCCGTAGTTGCCGTCGGCCGTCATCCAAACCTCGCCGCGCAAGCTCGTCGGCGAAAGCGGCCAGAGCACGGCTTGCGCATAGTGGCCGAGCGTCGAGAGCACGCGCGAGGTGAGCCCATGCAGCAGCAAGCGCAGATCGGTCTTGGGCAGCGACACGAGCTGCAGGCGCACGATCAGCGCGATCAGCATGCCGCCGGCCGCGAGCCACGCGCCGCGCGCTGCGAGCCTTCGCTCCGGCTCGGAGCGTTCGAGCAAGCGGCTATCGAGCCACATCAGCGCGGGCAGCACGATCGCGGTCTCTTTGCTGAGCAACGCGAGCGCGCCGAGCAGCGCGGTCGCGATCGCGCGCAGCGTCGTGCTCGGGCGCTCCCCCAGGTGCGCCGTCAGCAACATGCACAGCGTCATCCATAGATCCGTCGAGCCCGAGATCCAGGTCACCGATTCGGTCCGCGTGGGATGCAGCGCAAAGAGCAACGCGCCGAGCAGCGCCGCGACGAGGGTCGCGCGCTCGGCGGCGCTGGGATCGCTCTCGGGCGCAAGCGCTCTGCGCGCAAGACGCCGTTGCAGCCACGCGAGCACGAGCAGCGCGCACGTGGCGTGCAACGCGAGGTTCACGAGGTGATAGCCGCGTGGCGCGAGCCCGAAGAGCTGGAACTGGACGAAGTACGCAGCCGAGACGACCGGCCGATAATATTGAGAGACCGATTCGGTCTCGCCGCCGGTGCTCCACAAGCTGCCGGTGAGCAGCTCATCGAGATGGTCGGCGCTGCGCAGGTGCGAGTTGTTCGCGATCAACAGCGCGTCGTCCCAGACGAAATCACCGGAGGTCGCGGGGCCGAACGCGAGCGCGGTAAGGCCTACGAGCAGCGCGGGTGCGAGCAGAGTCAGGCCTCGGCGTGATGCTCCGGGACGAGAGGCCATTGCGTGGATCGTACGCGAAAATTCGGTGTAGGCTCACCGCCTCCCATGGCTGAATACATCTTCACGTTGCAGGGCGTCACCAAGGTTCATCCGCCCGATAAGAAGGTCCTCGACAACGTGTTCTTGTCGTTCCTTCCGGGCGCCAAGATCGGCGTGCTCGGCTACAACGGCGCCGGCAAGAGCACGCTCTTGCGGATCATGGCGGGCGTCGACAAGACGTTCGCGGGCGAAGCCTGGGCCAAGCCGGGCGCGACCGTCGGCTTTCTGTCGCAAGAGCCGGAGCTCGGCGCGGGCAAGACGGTCAAGGATTGCGTCGAAGAAGCCGTCGCCGATCAACGCAACCTGCTCGTGCGCTTCGAAGAGCTGAGCCTCCAACTGGGCGAGTCGTTGTCCGATGACGCGATGAACAAAGTCATCGAGGAGCACGGCAAGACCCAAGACGCGATCGAAGCTTGCGACGGCTGGAATCTCGATCACCGCCTCGAGCTCGCGATGGACGCGCTGCGTCTGCCGCCTGCGGATGCGAACGTCGACAAGCTCTCGGGTGGCGAGCGGCGCCGCGTCGCGCTCTGCCAGATCTTGCTGCGTAGGCCCGATCTACTGCTGCTCGACGAGCCGACCAACCATCTCGACGCCGAGTCGGTCGCGTGGCTCGAGCATCACCTGCACGAGTACCCGGGCTGCATCGTGTGCGTCACGCACGACCGCTACTTCCTCGACAACGTCGCCGAGTGGATCCTCGAGCTCGATCGCGGCAAGGCGCATCCGTTCAAGGGCAACTACTCGGCCTGGCTCGACTACAAGCGCGAGCGCCTCGCGCAAGAGGAGAAGCAAGAGTCCGCGCGCCAGCGCAAGCTCAAGCACGAGCTCGACTGGGTACGCGCCGCGCCGAAGGCACGTCAAGCCAAGGGCAAAGCGCGCCTTACGGCCTACGACGAGCTGCTCAACTTGCAGGGCCGCGACAAGCGCGACCCGAACGAGATCTTCATCGCGCCCGGTCCGCGCCTGGGCGACCTCGTGATCGAAGCCGAGCATCTGCGCAAAGCGTTCGGCGATCGCTTGCTGATCGATGACCTCGGCTTCTTGTTGCCGAAGGGCGCGATCCTCGGCGTGGTCGGTCCGAACGGCGCGGGCAAGACGACCTTGTGCCGCATGATCATGGGCCAAGAGACACCGGACAGCGGCGAGCTGCGGGTCGGCGATACCGTCAAGCTCGCGTACGTCGATCAGAGTCGCGACTCGCTCGGCGGCGACAAGACGGTGTGGCAAGAGATCAGCGGCGGCCAAGAGACGCTCGAGCTCGGCAAGCAAGAGCTCAGCTCGCGCGCGTATGTCGGCTGGTTCAATTTCAAAGGCAGCGATCAGCAGAAGCTGGTCAAGAACCTGTCGGGTGGTGAGCGCAACCGCGTGCACCTCGCCAAGCTGATCAAGAGCGGCGGCAACGTGCTGATCCTCGATGAGCCGACCAACGACCTCGACGTCGAGACGCTGCGCTCGCTCGAAGAAGCGCTGCTCGGCTTCGCGGGCTGCGCGATCGTGATCAGCCACGATCGCTGGTTCCTCGACCGCATCTCGACCCACATCCTCGCGTTCGAAGGCGACAGCAAGGTCGTGTTCCTGGAAGGCTCGTACCAGGATTACGAAGCGGACCGCCGCAAGCGCCTAGGCACGGATGCCGACGTCCCCAAGCGCATCAAGTACCGCAAGCTGGCGTGAGCTCGAGAGCTAGAACGTTCCGGGCGGTCGCGCGTCGCAGGCGTGATGCGGCGTTTGTTGGTTGTCACGGGTTTCACGGTGTTCGCGCTGTGTGTATCGGTCGCCGCTGCAGACACCTCGAGCGCCGCGTATCCGCTGGATGCGATTCCGCGCGTGCTGCAAGCCGGTGAGCCTTTGCCCTGCGCGAGCAGCGGGCTCGTCACGTATCGCGGCACGAGCCTCAAGCTGAGCAAGCCCGCGCAGGTGGATCCTGCGTTCGCTCCAAAGCTCGTCGAGCTCGAGGCGATTGTCGCGGACGTCGCGATTCGCATCTACGGACGTGCGCCGCGCACGCTCACGCACCTCGGCACGTACAACTGCCGGCGCATGCGCCAGTATACGGATTGGGTGAGCGAGCATTCGCTGGGCAACGCGATCGACGTCGCGGGATTCGAGTTTGGGCCGCTGCCGAAGGGCGCGGTGTTGCCCGCCGAGCTCCCGAGCTCGCTGCGCCGCGCGTTTGGCGTGACGGTCGAGCAGCACTGGAGCGCGACGCGCGGTGCGGGTGCGACGCATAGCCAATTTTTGCGCGCGCTCGCGCTGCGGCTGATCGATCGTCCGGATGTCTTCAGCGTAGTGCTCGGACCTGCGTGGCCTGGGCATCACAACCACTTCCACTTGGATCGCGCTCCGTATCGCGTCGTCGAAGTGTTTCGGCCCGAAGAGCTCGCGCAGCCGATGAGGGTGACGCCTCGGCGCAGCAACTAGGCGGCGCCCGCAAGCGCCAGAGGCTACGCCTGAGCCGAGCCCCTCCGGCCGCGGCCGTCTCAACGTCGGTTTCGCTCGCGATCAGCTCTGAGCGCGTCGTTCTCTAGCGCGACCTATGCGCGCCGGTGTATGTGCGGGCAGCGATGCTGTTCAGCTCGTACGTCTTCGTCTTCGCGTTCTTGCCGATCGCGTTGCTCGGCTATTACGCTCTCGAAGGGCGCGCGCCGCGCAGCTATCAGTACGGCTTCTTACTGATCGCCTCGCTGTTCTTCTACGGCTACTGGAAGCCGGCGTATCTCACGCTGCTCGCGATCAGCATCGTGCTGAACTTCGCGCTCGGCGCGCGGCTCGCAGCGGTCCCAGCCGATCGCCGCCTGCTCTTGCCGCTCGGTGTCGGCGTAAACGTGCTCGCGCTGGCTTATTACAAGTACGCCGGCCCGAGCATCCAAGCGATCGATTCGCTGTTCGGCCTTTCGATCCCAGTGCCGCATGTCGAATTGCCGCTCGCGATCTCGTTCTGCACCTTTCTGCAAATCGCGTACCTGGTCGATTGCTCGCGCGGCGCTGCGCGACCGCCGCGCTTTCTCGACTACACGCTGTTCGTCGTCTATTTCCCGCACCTGATCGCGGGGCCGATCGTGCACCACTCGGAGCTGCTGCCGCAGTTTGCGAGCGACGAGGGCAAGCCGCCGATCGCGAGTCGCTTGGCCTCCGGGCTCGCGCTGTTCGGCGCCGGTCTGTTCAAGAAAGCGGTGCTTGCG
>JAYUYY010000567.1:0-4892 GCA_043752225.1 Sandaracinaceae bacterium
GGCAAAGACCGCGGCCTCTTCGCCCAGCGTGCCCGATACGATGATGAACGGAAGGTCGCCGCCGATCGAGCGCACGGTCGCGAGCGCGCGCGTCGCGTCGAACTGCGGCAAGCGGTAATCGCTCACGACGAGATCCCAACTGCGGGTTTGGAGCTCGTGCGTCAAGGCCGTCGCGTCCTCGACGCGGACATGCGTGAGATCGAAACCGAACTGCTTCAGCTCACGCACGAGCAAGGCTTCGTCGTCTGCCGAGTCTTCTACGAGCAACATCTTGAGCGGCTTGGTCGTGTTGCCCATCAGGTCCGATTCAACTCCTCGGTGGAAGCTCGGCGATCACCAGCCAGTAAAGTCCCAGTTGGCGCACGGCTTCAAGGAATTCGCTGAAATTCACGGGCTTTCTTACATAGCTGTTTGCGCCGAGCTCATAGCTCGAGATGATGTCTTGTTCTTCCTTCGATGAGGTCAAGACCACGACCGGTAAGCGCCGAGTGCGAGGATTCGCGCGGATCTGGCGCAGAACCTCGAGCCCATCGACCTTTGGTAGCTTGAGATCCAGCAACATGATCTCGGGCAGCTCTTGAGCGGGAGCGGTATCACCGGACCCGAGTAAGAATCTTAGAGCCTCGGCGCCATCGCGAACGACCACCACGTTGTTGCCGAGGTTGTGCATGCGCAACGCGCGCAGCGTGAGCGCTTCGTCGTCGGGATTGTCCTCGACGAGCAAGATGGTCCGCGTCTCCATGGGTGTCCTTGAGAAGTCGCGCACCAACCTATCCCCAAGAGCGCTCTTGGGGAGATCGAATATGGCTTTGCAGTAGCAAGTAGTTTGCAGAACACTGATTCAGGTTGTGTGAGCCCGGGGGGCATGTCGTTGCAGCTTTGCGTTGTTGATCGAATCGATGCGGGGCTACTAGCCTTTTGCGCACGCATGCGCGGAGATACGCGAACGCGGCGCGCGAAAGCGCGAGCTGGATGTAGAAGCACATAGCGGGCAGCCGGCATCGGCTGGGGCGAGTCTTCTCGAATGATGAATGACGCAAATTGGTCAGCCACGATCTTGGTCGTGGATGACAGTCGCCAGAATCGCCTGGTTGCAGAGGGTCAGCTCTCGCCCTGCGGCTATCGAGTGATCACCGCCGAGGATTCGACGACGGCGTTCGCAGCGTTCGAAGCGCACTCGCCGGATTTGATCTTGCTCGACGTGCTGATGCCGGGCGACAACGGCTTCGAGACGTGTCGCAAGCTGCGTCAGATGCCGGGCGGGCAAGACGTGCCGATCGTGTTCGTTACCGCGCTCGGTGACTTGGAAACGCAACGCACGGCGCTCGCGTCGGGCGCCGATGACTTTCTGAGCAAGCCCGTGCAGCGCACGGAGCTCTTGATGCGCGTGCGTTCGCTGTTGCGGATCAGCAAGCTCCAAGCCGAGCTGCGCAAACGCAATGAGCTCTTGATCGAGCAGCGTGACGCGTTGCTGCGCGCCAAGCGGCGCAATGAAGAGCTCGCGGAGCTGATCGTGCACGACCTGCGCAACCCGCTCGCGAGCATCCTGGCGAACCTGCAGTTCACGCTCTCGAGCGGGATGCTCTCGGGCGAGCCCGCCGAGGCACTCAAGGATTCGGTGCATGCCTCCGACGCACTGCACCGGATGATCTTGAACTTGCTCGACGTGAGCCGCAGCGATGACGGCGCGCTGCGCATGCATCCGGGAGAGATCGATCTCTTGCGCATCGCGCGCGAGGTCCGCGATCAGGCGCATCAGCGCAGCGTGCAAGAGGGCAAAGACGTGAGCATCGTGTGCGGCGCGGGAGCGATTCGGTTGCGCGCGGACGGCGCGCTCTTGCGCCGCGTGCTCGAGAACCTGATCGACAACTCGCTCAAGTACACGCCGTCGGGCGGCAAGATCGCGATCGAGCTCACGCAGAGCGAGGACGGCGGCGCGGCGCTGCGGGTGCGGGACCAGGGGCCGGGCGTGCCCGAAGCCTACCGTTCCTCGATTTTCGACAAATATGCCCAGCTCGACCGCGACGCGGCTCGGCGCGCCCGCAGCAGTCGAGGGCTTGGGCTGGCGTTCTGCCGACTCGCGGTCGAGGCGCATGGCGGGCGGATTTGGATCGAGGACAACGAGCCGCACGGGGCCGTTTTCTGCGTCGCTTTGCCCGCAATCGCGACCGTCCAGCAGTCCGCAGCTTGAGATGGGGGAAGTGGCGTATCGCGCCGGATGATGTGGGTAGCTTGAGGGGGCTCGGCGGCGAGGCTAGGCTGGCCCGATGCAGCTTTCGCGCTTGGCGCCCCTTATATGCGTAGCGGCGCTCGGCTTGACGCACGCGATCTCTCCGGCGGGCGCTCAGGAGGCGGGCCAGATTTCGCCCGAGACGATCCTGCGACCGAGCGTGATCGAGGTGCGGTTCACGCCGACGCGCTTTGCCCAGCTCGCGGTGTGGATCGAAGACGAGGACGGCACGCGTTTCGAGACCGTGCGCCTGACCGAGGCGGTCGCGCTGCGCGGTATCGGCAATCGCCCCGGCGCGTCGCAGATGAACAGCGGCTATCGCTGGCCGTACGGTCGCCGCGAAGGCGTGCTGCCGGTTTGGGCGACGCGGCGCGCTGCGGCACCGGGTGCGATGAAATGGAAGCGCGTCATCTTCCAGAACCGCCCGAGCGAAGGCCTCGCTTCGAAGATCTTCGACGACCAATCGAAGGACGACTACTACTGCTTGTCGTTCGCACGGGAACGCTCGAGGCAGGACGCGCTCGATGCGGTGAGCTGCGCGACGCAGTTCAGCAGCGACAAGGGGCGCTTCGTCAACGAGGCGGATGTCGCGGCCGGCTATTCCGAGCCGTATGAAGCTACGCCGGGCGCGGGTCAGATGCGTCCGCTGTCGCTCGAGTCGCTCTATCCGCCGCGGCGCGACATCAACCTATGCAGCAGCGCTCCGTGCTTCGACCATCTGGACGTCGACCAGTTCTCGAGCCACGCGCGTTCGGTAATGCCAGAGATCGATGCGGTCACGATGGCGACACCGGTCGCGGGCGTGCAGCAAGAGATCTTGTTCGAGGTGCCGAGCGAGTGGGAGCACGGCAGCTACCGCGCCTGCGTCGAGGCCAACGTCGAAGGCGACTACAACGAGACCTGGAACGACAGGTCGTTCCCGACGCCGACTCAGCCGCCGTCCACCTGGGATGGGTGGGCGATCGACTTCGGCTACGCGTACCGCGGGCAACCTTCGGTCGTGTACTGCGTCGACTTCGAGCTCGGGCACGATGCGGTGATGAGCTTTGCGGCGAGTGAGCCGGCGGGATCTTCGGCGAGCTGGCAAGTGGAGGATCCGAGCTTCGGCGAGCTGCAGCCGATGGATCACATGACCGACGACCCGGTGCGTGCGCCCGGCAGCGGCGTCGATCGCTTGCAGCTGATGGCGGACGGCGACCGCTTGCAGATCGTGGTGAAGCCGCCGCGCTCGTGCATGCACGATCAGCCGCCCAGCGCGGTGGGCTCGCTGGTCGCGCAAAGCTATCCGAACGAAAAGCACGCACACGAATTTGCGCGGCTCTCGTTTCGCGCAGCGGATGATGACGAGGGAATCCACCGTTACGACGTTCGGTTCTCGACCTCACCGATCGACGACGAGTCTTTCACCGCGGCGATGCCGGCCAAGCAGGCGACGGTCGAGGCCCAAGAGCTGCAAGTGCCCACGGACGCTACAGCGGGCGAGCCGGTTCGGGTCGACGTAGGCGGCTTCGTGCAAGAGACCCGCTACTTCATCGGCGTGCGCGCGATGGATGAATGCACCGGTGTCGGGCCGGTCGCGGTCACCGAGATCACGATGCCCAAGCGCGTGTTCTCGACGGTCACGCCCTGCTTCGTCGCGACCGCCGCGTACGGCTCGCCGCTCGCGAGCGAGATCCATACGCTGCGCCGGCTGCGCGACCGCTACCTAATGCCGCACGCATTCGGGCGCGAGCTGGTCGCGGCGTACTACCGGGTCGGACCGAGTCTCGCCGACGGGATCGCGAGCGACGAACGCTTGCGCTCGGCAGCACGATGGGCGATTACCCCACTGGTCTCGCTCGCGCGCTGGCTCGAGCGCTGAAGTCGCCCGCCAAACATGCATCGCATGCTCTTCATCGCGCTTGCCGCGCTCGCCGCGCTCGCCGCGCTCGCCATAGGAGCAGTCGGCTGCACGCATGTCTCGCCGTACGAGCGCGAATTCCTGAGCCGGCCGTGCATGGATCGCAAGGACCGCGACGCGGCGCGTAACCGCTTTTACTCGCACGTCTACGATGCGCGCGAAGGCTCGATGGGTAGCACCGACAACGCCGGCGGCGGCTGCGGTTGCAACTGACCGGACACCGATGCTGCGCCACACCGCTTTTGATCGGTCACTGCTCACCCTGGCGTTCGCGCTGCTCTGCGTGAGCTCGGCGCGCGCGGATGAAGCGAGCGGCACGTGGACCGGGTCGCTCGAAGGCCGCGGGAACTACTATTGGGAGAATTCCACGCGCGTCGTGGTGCCGGAGATCGAGCTCAAGCTGGTCACGCCGGGCGGCCTGCGCATGGGTGTCGGTGAGCTGATCGACGTGATCAGCAGCGCGTCGATCGCACAGACCGGCTCGGCCGTAGACTCGGTGTTCGTCGAGTACCGGCACGGTGTGCACGCCGAGGTCGGCAAAGAATTCGATCTCGGTTCGATCCAGATCGATCCGCACGCGCACCTCACCTTCAGCACCGAAGACGACTACACCTCGTGGATCTACGGCTTGGGCGTGGACCTCTCGTTCGATGAGCGCAACCACAAGCTCTCGCTCGGCGTCACGCTCGTGAACGACTCGATCGAAGCCAACAACGACGCGAGCTTTCAAGGCGAGCTCAACGGCATCACGGGCTCGATCGG
>JAYUYY010000568.1:0-4892 GCA_043752225.1 Sandaracinaceae bacterium
CGCGGAAGAACGTCACCAGCGAGTGCTCCTTGCGCGCCAGCCACGCGAGCGCGCGGCCGTCGCTACCGAGCACCACGTTGGCGCCAGACGCGCGCATCGGACGCGGGCCGACTTGCGCGGGCCACGCCAAGCTCAAGCCATACGGCGAGGCCGGATCGGTTGAGGCGAGCAGGATCGCGCGCGTCTGTTCCCGCTCTTGCCGCTCGGCGCGCAGACGCTCATCGACACCGGGCGTCACGAACTGCGCGGCGCCGAGCCCCTCGACGAAGTACCCGCGGCGCACGCGGCCCGCGTCCTCCATCGCCTTGAGCACTTCGTAGATGCTCGAGAAGCCGCCGACGATGCCCTCGGCTTTGATCGCTTCGCGCACCAAGACGCCGTGGCGCAAGAGCAAGCGCTCGACCAGCGCGAGGCGCCGCTCAGTCTCGTTAAGCGGCGCGTAGTGCAAGAGCGAAAAGCGGCCCTCGCTGCCGGGCAACACGCGGCTGACGCGCACGCCGCGCTTGCGATCGGGCTGACCTCCGCGCGCGAGAGAGCGCAGCGGTTGCAAGGTGTCGTTGGTGACCTCGCCGGCCCAGATCAGCTCCCAGAGCGCGCTCAAGACGTCGTGCGGAAAGCCGCCAACCGTGCGCACCAGATCGTGAAAGAACGCTGCCCCGCGCTCCGACAACGCTGCGCGCACTTTATCCACGAGCACGCCGCTTGCCGCAGTCGGCGCGGGCGCGAGCGCGTCGAAGTGATCGCGGAAGTACAAAGCGATTCGGCCTGCGCCGTTTGGGCTGGCCTCGAGCCCGCGCCACAGAAGCTCGCCCGACGCCAGCAGCTGATCGAGCTCGGACGGCGCAAAGCCGCGCATGCGTGCGGGCAAGATCTCGCGCTCGAGCACGCTGAGATCGACCGGCGATCCCTCGAGGCGCGCGAGCGCATTGCGCAACGCGTCGAGCCCGCGCGCTTTTTCGTCCACGCCGTGCAGGCGCAAGAGGAAGCGCGTGTACGTGAGCGCGTCGACCGCTTCCATCTGCTTGCGCAAGCTGGCGAGCGAGCGGCGCTTGATCGCGCGCATCACGTCGAGGTCGCAGTAGCAAATGCCGGTCTTCTGCGGATGCAGCTCGCCGCGCAAGAGCCGCCCGCGCGTCGCGATGCGATCGAGCAGCTCGCGCAGCTTGCCCTCCGGCAACGCGTAGCGCTCCGCGAGCTCGTGCACGGTGAACGGTCCGTGGGTGCGCGCGTAGCGCAGCGCGAGATCCGAGAGCGGATCTTCGACGGCTGCCAAGAACGCGCTCGGCAAGCCCGGCGGCGGCATGATGCCGATCGCATCGCGGTAGCGCGCGGTGTCTTCGACCGCGATCACCCGTGGCTCGCCTGCGATTCGAACGGCGAGCGCGCGGCGCGTATCGAGCAACGGCGCGAGCAGCGCGTCGCGCGTGTCGCCGAGCCGCTGCGCGAGCTCATCCATCGAGAGGTCGCCGACCAGCAAGAGCAAGTCGTGCAGCTCGTCGGGATGGCGCGGCGGAAACTGCTTGCGTGCGGCGTTCTCGGCCGCCTGCTCGATCGCTTCGGGCTCGAGCAAGTCCTTGAGCTCGGCGTGGCCGAGCAGCTCGCGCAGCTGCGTGGGATCGATGCTCAGCGCCGCGGCCTTGCGCTCGGCGAGCGGCGCATCGCCGTCGTACATGAAGTTGCCGATGTAGTTGAACAGCAAGCTCACCGCGAACGGCGACGGCCGCTCGGTGCGCACGCTCACCAGCTTCACCTTGTGCTGCGCGACCTCCGTGAGCAGCTGGGTGAGCGCCGCGATGTCGAAGACGTCTTGCAAGCACTCGCGGTAGGTCTCGAGCACGATCGGAAACGAGCCGTACTTCGACACCACCGAAAGGAGGCTGGCCGAGCGCTTGCGCTGCGCCCACAGCGGTGCACGGCGTTGCGGTGTGCGGCGCGGCAAGAGCAGCGCGCGCGCTGCGCACTCGCGGAAGTGCGACGCGAACAGCGGCGTATCGGCGAGCGCGTGCACTAGCAGATCCTCGACCTCGTCCGGGCTCGGAAACAGCTCCGCAAGATCAGGCGGCTCGTCGCGCTCCGGAAAGCGCACCACCAGCCCGTCATCGCTCCACACCACTTCGAGGCTGGTGTCGAGCTCGCGCTGAGCTTTCTGCTGCATGCACAGCGCGAGCGGGATGTGCACACGCGCGCCAAGCGGGGAGAGCAAGCACACGCGGTAGTCGCCGATCTCATCAATGAACTGCTCGATCACCAGGCGCTGATCGGTCGGCACTTCGTTCGGTTGTTCATCCTGATCGCGCACGTAGCGCACGAGGTTCTTAGCCGCGCGCGTGTCGAGCCCGCCGTCGGTCAACATGCTCGCGGCGGCGTCATCCGAAGCGCGCGTGATCTTGCGCAACAGCGTACCGATGCCGCGCCCGAGCTCCGCGCTGCGCCCGAGCCCATCGCCGCGCCAAAACGGCATCTTGCCCGGCATGCCCGGCGCAGGCGTCACCAGCACGCGGTCGGGCGTGATCTCTTCGATCCGCCAGCTGCTCGCGCCGAGGATGAACACCTCGCCGACGCGCGCCTCGAACACCATCTCTTCGTCGAGCTCGCCGACGCGCCGGCTCTTCTTCTCGTTGTCGTTCGCGAGAAATACGCCGTAGAGGCCGCGGTCGGGGATCGCGCCTGCGTTGGCGATCGCGATCGCCTTTGAGCCCTTGCGCGCCTCCAGCCGATCGTCTTCGCGGTACCAGGTGATGCGCGGGCGCAGCTCGGCGAATTCATCGGAGGGATAGCGGCCGGAGAGCATGTCGAGCACCGAGTCGAGCTGCTCGCGCTTGAGCCCTTCGTAGGGCGCGGCGCCGCGCACCATGCTCAGCAGATCGCTGACCTGGATTGAATCCTGGCTCGAGACGATCGCGACGACTTGCTGCGCCAAGACATCGAGCGCGTTGCGCGGGTAGCGCGTGACCTCGATCTCGCCGCTGCGCATGCGCCGCGCGGCCTCGGTGCAGGCGAGCAGATCACCGCGGTGCTTGGGAAAGATGAAGCCGCGCGGGTTGCCGCCGACATGGTGATTGGCGCGCCCCATGCGCTGTATGCCCGAGGACACGGAAGGCGGCGACTCGATCTGCACCACCAGGTCGATCGCGCCGATGTCGAGGCCGAGCTCGAGCGAGCTGGTCGCGACAATGCACGGCAGCTGGCCGCTCTTGAGCTGGTCTTCGATCGTTACGCGCTCTTCGCGTGCGACCGAGCCGTGGTGCGCGCGCGCCAGCGGCTCACCCGCGACGTCGTTGATCGCACCTGCCAGCCGCTCGGCGAGCCTGCGGTTGTTCACGAACACCATCGTCGAGCGGTGTTCACGCACCAGCTGTACGAGGCGCGGATAGATCGAGGTCCAGATCGACTTGGGCGCTTGCTCTTCGCCGTCGCGTGGCTTGAGCGACTGCTCGGTCGCGCGCAGCTCCGACATGTCTTCGACCGGCACTTCGATCGTCAGCTCGATCGGCCGGCTGGCTTGGGCATCCGCGATCGCGACCGGCCGCGCGACCAAGCTGCCCGCATGCTCGTGCAGGCCGCCCAAGAGCCGCGCCACTTCATCGAGCGGCTTTTGCGTCGCGCTCAACCCGATCCGCTGCATCGCAGCGCTTCGCGGCTTGTCCTGCTGCGCGCGCAGCGCTTCGAGCCGCTCGAGCGACAGAAACAAATGCGTGCCGCGCTTGGTCGACGCGATCGCGTGGATCTCGTCGACGATGACGCTCTCGACGCTGCGCAACGTCTCGCGCGCGTTGGAAGTGAGCATCAAGTAGAGCGACTCGGGCGTCGTGATCAGGATGTCCGCGGGCCGCCGTAAGAAACGCGCGCGCTCGCCTTGCGGCGTATCGCCGGTGCGCACTGCGACCTCGAGCGGATGATATGGAACGCCCAAGCGATCGGCGCTGCGCATGATCCCGGAGAGCGGCGCGCGCAGGTTCTTCTCGATATCGAATGCGAGTGCCTTGAGCGGCGAGACATAGATCAGCCGACAACGCTCGAGCTTCTCGGGCGCGGGCGAAAACAGCAGCCGATCGATCGCGCACAAGAACGCCGCCAACGTCTTGCCCGAGCCTGTTGGCGCGACCAGCAGCGTGCTCTGTCGCGCCAGGATGCTGGGCCACGCTTTGAGCTGCGCGTCGGTCGCGGCCTCGAACGTCTCTTCGAACCAGCGCTGGGTCGCGAGCTGAAAGCCTTCGAGTGGAGCCTTCCCGAGCGGCTTTGCTTTGGCTGCGCGCGTCACGTGGCTCTCTCCACCGCCTGTACCTGTGGACGTTGGCAGCGCGGGCAATAGTAGGTGCTTCGATCGTGCGCGCCTTGCCGCTTCATCTCGATGATCGCGCCGCAGTCGTAGCAGGGTTTTCCGGCGCGCTCGTAGACCGACAGCGGCTTTTGCCCATGGCGACGATTGATCCGCGCCTGTCGCATGCCGCCTCGAGGCGTGAACGGATCCGGAATCAGCCGCGGCTTGCGCTCGACCGTCTCGGTCATTTGCTTGCGCGCGAGCAACAAGAGCGCGCGCAGTTGCTCGTCATCGATCGCTGCGATCGGCGCGAACGGATCGAGCTTGAGGTTGAAGCACAGCTCGCTCTTCCACACGTTGCCCACGCCTGCGACCGCGCTCTGATCCATCAGCGCTTCGCCGAGCGGCATCTCTTTGCGCAACGTCAAACGCGCGAGCGCTTCCTCGAGGTCGAAGTCCGGTGCGAGCACGTCCGGTCCGAGGTCCCGGAAATGCAGGTCGCGGTGCAGGTCGCGGGTGCGGATCAGCCGTGCCACCGGCGCATGCGCGATCAAAACGCGATGGGTGTCGGTCTCGAGCAGCGCGACGGCATTCGGGTTGGTGACGCGCGCTGCGCTGGAGGCAAGCGAGC
>JAYUYY010000569.1:0-4887 GCA_043752225.1 Sandaracinaceae bacterium
CGCCACGCCGATCGCGCTCGCGCCCAATCCGATCGCGGTGCCTTTGCCGAGCGATGTCGCGTTCTACGCCTCGATCGGCCTCTTCGCCGAAGCGGTCGCAGCGCTGCGCGTGCAAGAGCCGGCGGTGCGAGCGAGCGCGCCTTCCGGCCGCGGGGCCGAAGCGTTGATCCGCGCGTACCACGTGCTCGGCGAGCACAGCCGCGCGCGCGCGATCGTGCATCAAGAGCCGGCCGGTCTGCTCACTTCACCACCCAGCGCGCAGAACGCTTGGGCGTTCGAGGCCGCGTACGCGCGGCCATATCCCGATCAGGTCGCAGCGCTCGCGCAGAGCGAGCAGCTCGATGCCGACATGATCTACTCGGTAATGCTCAAGGAGAGCGCGTTCGATCCCAAGGTCGTCTCGAACGCGGACGCGATCGGCCTGATGCAGCTTTTGCCGAGCACCGGCAAGATCGTCGGCCGCGAGCTCGGCATCACGGTCACGCGCGAGACGCTGTTCGATCCGCGTCAAAATTTAGCGCTCGGCGCGCGGTTCTTGCGCCAGCTGATGCGGCGCTACGAGGGACAAGCACCGCTCGCGATCGCCGCATACAACGCGGGCAGCCATCGCGTGGATGCTTGGCTCTCGAAAGCCAGCCGCGATCTGTTGGCGCGGCGCAGCAAGGAGCCGATCGCGCTCGATCTGTTCGTCGAGCAGATCCCGATCGAGCAGACGCGCAACTATGTGCGGCGCGTGCTCGGGTTCATGGCGCGTTACCGCTACTTGCGCGACGGCGTCGTGATCGCGCTGCCCGAGAGCGTGTTCGTGCCCGGCTTCGTGCCGGGCTCGAGCGAGCGGCGCCGCCGGTAGATCTCGGCGTTCTGGCGGATCTGCAGCAGCTCGCGGCTCGCTCGGTCGCGCTCGGTGGACAGCTCGGCGTTGCGAAACGCGAGCCCATAGAGGCCGTCTTTGCCTCGATGCAGAACCACGCGGGTGCCCGCCGCGGTCTCGATCTCGAGATCGCCATCGGGCGTGGGGTGCTCCGCGGTCGGAGCCGCGAGACTCTGACCGATCGTCGCCTGGCAGCTCTGCGGACAGCGCTTCACGAACAGGTCGGCCGCATCGCGGGCGACGGCAGCATCGCCCAGAGCCGCGAACGCCGAGGGCTTCTCCGCGTCCGGATAATCCGCCTGGACCAGCCGGTAGGCCTCGGTCCGCGCGTCCCGAATCGCCGCCAAAGCGTGACGGCTACGCTGATCGATCAGCCTAAACAGGCTGCGTCCGTCGCCCTTTTCAATCGCCTCGGCGGCCGCGGCCATCGCGCCCCTCGGCTCATGCGGGTCGGGCGCCGAACAGGCCATGGCGAGAAGGGACCCCGCCAAGAGCGCGGGGGACCAACGGCGCCAGCATCGGCGCCAACACCCTTCCGACAACAAGACTGCGCTTACAGCGAAAATGAAATTGCCCCCGGGCCACTGCTTGCCGGTATACTCCGTGAACGCCTTCATCACGGTTTCCTACTCAACTTGGGCCGAGTATAAGGTGACCCTTCCTCCTCCGGGCATGTCTGCTGTCACGCAGGCGAGACGTATGCGCATCACAGCGGCAGGGCTGAGCGACGTAGGTCTCCAGCGCGATCACAACGAAGACACCTACGGGTGCCTGGACAGCTTCAAGCTGTACATCGTTGCGGACGGCATGGGCGGCCATCAAAGCGGCGAAGTTGCGAGCCAAATGGCTCACGACGCCGTACGGGCTTTCTTCGAGGCGACCGAAAAGGAGGACGCCACGTGGCCCTTCCCGATCGACCCGAACCTGACGCTGCCGGAAAACCGGCTGTCTTCCTCGATCAAGCTCGCCAATAAGCAGATCTACGAGCGTTCGCTGCGCGACCACGCGCTCCAGGGCATGGGCACCACCGTCGTGGGGCTCTTGATGTCGCCGGACAAGCGGGTCGCCCACGTCGCGCATGTCGGTGACAGCCGCGCGTATCGGATCCGCGAGGGCAAGATCGCGCAGCTCACGCGCGACCACTCGCTGATCAACGACTACCTGATGATGATGCCCGACATGCCTAAAGAGGCGATGGACATCCTGCCGAAGAACGTCATCACGCGCGCGCTCGGCATGCAGGACTCGGTCGTCGTGGACCTCGTGACCGAAGACATCCGCGAAGGCGACCGCTTCATCCTCTGCTCGGACGGCCTGTCGGGCCAAGTCACCGACGAGCGCATCGCCGAGATGATCACCGATCACATGGGCGACCTCGACCTAGCCGCCAAGCTCCTGGTCGAAGCCTCGAACGACGCCGGCGGCGAAGACAACGTAACGGTTGTCATCATCGCCGTAGACGCTGACTGACGAGCTCAACGTTCCGGTCCACTGAGGATTCGCGCTCGATTTGGGCGCGAGAGCGAGCGCGCCCACAGGAAAAACCGGAGCAATACTTCCTGTATTGCGAGGATTTTTCCGAGGACGTAAGCCGCTCTCGCGCCCAAAGCGAGCGCGAATCAAAGCGAGCGCGAATCACCACGCTGGCCAGTGGGCCGCGAATCAACGCATCAAAGTGATGCCAGTTAGGTCGCCGCGGGCGACGAGCTCTTCGCCGACGGCGGCTAGGAGCTCGCGGGCGGGGGCGCGGTGGAAGCCTGGGACGAATGCCAGGGCGACGACGGCGACGACTTGCTCGGTGTCGCGCTCTACGCCGAACGCGAACGGCGAATAGGCGTTGCCGTCTTGGCTTGCGATCGCGGCGGCCTGGCTCGAAAGCACCTCGGCGTCGGGACTGATCACCTCGGTCACATCGCCATCCTCCTTATTGAGAGCGGCGAGGAACGCTTCGAGATCGCGTTCCAGGTTGTCGGGTGGATCGGCGTGGCTCGAGGCGAGCAGCTTGAGCTCGCCGTTCTGCAATCCGTAGAGATGTCCGAGCTGCGCGCCGGTGACCTCGATCAGCACGGCGAGCGCACGCTCCGCGCGTTCATACGAATCGGTGCAGAGCGCGAGCTCGCGGTGCAGGCGCTGCGCCGTGCCTTCGATCACGATGCTCTCTTCGAGCTGGGTCGTGAGCTCGGAGGTGAGGCCCGCTCGGCGCGCTTCCGCCACCAAGCGACCGGCGCGCGCAGTAAAAGGTGAGTCGGCCGCCGTGCCGTATTGCTCGCGCCAGCGTTCGATATTGTCGACGAAGCCTCGAGCGTCGCGCACGCGCAGTGCGAGTCGAGCGCGGCTCTCGTAGCGCATGCCGGCGAACATGCCCGCAATGTGCTCGGCTTCGACGCGCGCGAGCAAGCGATCGAGCCGCGCGATCGCAGCGTCGTGCTCGCCGAGCTCGGCTTCGGCGTGCGCCACCGCATCGCTCAAATTGTCGGCGAGCACGCCCATCTCGCCCTGCTCGGCGAACGCCAGCGCGACCAGGCCGATCTCTTTAGCTTCACGCGCATGCCCGGTGTCGACCAACACGCGCACGTGGAACGACGCAGCGTACGGCCAGATCATGTGCCGGCCGGGGCGCGCGATCTCGAGCACTTGTTCGTACAAGACACGCGCGGCCTCGAGCCGGCCGCGAATGCGCTCGAGCTCGGCTTGCGCCAAGAGGGAGAGCGGCCGCCAGCCCGCGTGCTTGCTCGCCATCGCTTCAAGCTCGGGCAGAAGTCGGCGCACGTTGAGCAAATCATCCGAGCACGCGTAGCTCATCAGCTCGGTCTCGAGCGTCGTGCCTTGATGCGCTTGCATCGGGCCGTGCTGGATCATGAGCAGCTCAAGCTGCTTGCGGCATGCCTCGGCTTGCTGCGCGTCACCGCGATGCAAGTGCGCGATCTGTCGCACGCGCCACGCGCTGATCCGCATGCTCGGGAGCTCTTGCAGCTCGTCCGCGTCCGTAAACGCTTTTGGATCGCCGAGCGCGCCGCGCGTCAGCGCGACCCCGTACAAGACGCCCAAGCGCGTGACGAGATATTCGCGCGGCGGCAGACCGGCGTGATCGGGCTGGTCGAGGCGTGCGAGCACGCGCCGAAGGCCCGCGAAAAACGCGTCGTGACGGCTCGAGCGCAAGTCGCGCAGCCCGCACACGATCTGCTCGGCCAGCTCGATGCCCGGCGCGAGCAACACATAGTCGCCGAGCGAAGGGATCTGCTCGATCAGCTCGAGATCGAACGTCGACGAGCCATGACCGGAGAGCGCCGACACATAGCGCGCGAGCTCCGGGATGGCATCCTCCGGCAAGTAGATGCGCTCGTGCTCGGGCGTCTTCTCGTACGCTTCGGTCGCGAGCTCGAGCGCGCGCGTGAGGCGCGCCTGCGTACCCAGCGAGGCCGGCAGCGCATGCCACTGCGTAAGCCCGCTCAAATCGCAGAGCGTGTGCGCGAACGCGAGCAGCTCGCGCGTATCGCACGCTTCGGTGTAGTGGATGCGGTGGTGCAGCTGCGCGCGGCGCAAGAGAAAGCTCTGGCGCAACGGCCGCTTGAGCGTGCTGCACGCGCGCTGCGCGTCGTCGATCAGCTGGTGAAAGCCGGGCGAGGCGTCGTAGACCAAGCGCCCAGACTCGACGAACGGCATCAGCAGATCGAGACCCGCTGCGGCATCTCCCGCGCGAAAGTAGTGCTGGGCAGCCGGCACGCGCAGCTCCGGATCACCGGCGAGCAGCTCGGCGATTCGAGCATGCAGCTCTTGCAGCTTTTCGGTCGGCAGGCCCGAGACCAGTGCGTCGCCGAGCACGCCTTGGCGCAGCGTGATGTGCTCGTCTTCGATGACGACCAGTTGGCTCGCGACCAGCTCGGTCAGCGCGCGCTCGCCTTGCGCGCGATCGTCTTGCAGCGCCAGCACCATGCACTGCTCGATCGTGAGCGGCGCGCCCGCGCACAACGCGACCACCGCCGCGACCTCGCGCGCATTTTCGGACAAGCGCTCGA
>JAYUYY010000570.1:0-4883 GCA_043752225.1 Sandaracinaceae bacterium
TGGGAGCTCGCGGTGCAGAGCGTCGAGCGCCGCCTCGATCGCATGCCCGCGATCATCGCGGAGGCCGCGCCCTACCCGATCGCGTTCTCGATCAACGGCACGGTGCAGCAGCGCGCAGGCCAGCTCACCGGCAGCGCGAGCTGGACTGGCGCGTGGCAAGGCGCGCCGCCCGACACGCAATGCGCGGTCGACGTGCTGCCGCGTGCACGCGGCACGATCGAGCTGTCGAACGACAGCGCTCAGCTCGAGCTGTTCGCGCTGCTAGGGCCGCGCCGCATCGCATCGGTCACCGTCAACATTCAGTCGGCGATGGAGCAGCTCGTGCGCGAAGGCAAGCTCGCGCCGCCCGAGCATTTCCAAGCGCGCGGCCGGATCGACGTCCCCACGATCGAGAAGGTGCCGTTCTTATGCGAGTACGGTCGCGGCTCGCTCGAAGGCGACATCGAGCTCGACGGCGGTCGCAACACCGAGCCGCTGCTGGTCTCGTCGATCGAGGCCTCGTTCATCCCGCACACCGTGCAGCAAGGCACGCGGCGCAAGACGCGCGTGCGCGGTTGCGGCGGCGCGCCGATCAAGCTCGCGCTCGAAGCCACCGCCGACGCAAAACGGCTCGCGGGCAAAGCCGTCATGAGCGGCTGCCACGGTGGCACCAGCAATCTCACCGCAGAGCTGCCGATCGATTGGGACGCGATGTACGTCTGGCCGACGTTCAGCCAAACCCGGCCGATCGAGCTCACGATCGATCTCGAGGGCGCGCAGCTCAAGCCGCTGCTCGATCGCATTCCCGGGGTACGCAATAGCGACGTGCTCGCGCGCGGCCAGATCGACGTCACCGGCACGCTGCAAGCACCGCGCGCCCGCGGTCAGATCACCGCCGAGCAAGGTCGCTTCTATCTCGTCAGCATGGGCCAAGAGATCACGGACCTCACGACGCGCATCGAGCTGCGCGAGAGCTGGGCGAAGATCACGACGCTCTCCGCGCGCAGCGGTCGCGGGACGCTCGAGGTCGCGGGCGGTCTCGGCTTTGACGGCCTGGTTCCAAAGCGCGCGCAGGTCGCGATCAAGACCAAGGATCTACCGATCCTCAAGGAGGGCGCGGAGATCGCGTGGGTCACCGGCAGCGCAGCGGTCGACGCCACGTTCGTGAGCGGTGGCTTGCGCGCGGTCGCCAAGTCGCATGCGCTCTCGATCCGCCTGCCCGATACCGAGAACCGCGTGCTCCAGCCGCTCGACGCGCATCCCGACGTCGCGCGCAGCGACGAGATGGTCGTCGCGTTCGAAGAGCCCTACCTGCTCGAGCTGCAGTTCGACGGTCGCAGTGGCGTGTACGTGCGGCGCAACGACTTCGACGCGCGGCTCGTGACCGAGCTCGCGGTGCAGTACGCAGACCCCGAGATGCGCGTCGGCGGCTACGTGGAGTTCCGTAGCGGTACGTTCGAGACGCTCGGGCGGCCGTTCGCGATCGAGCGCGGCAGCCTGCGCTTCGATGGCACCGCCTCGCTCAACCCCGACGTGATCCTGATCGCGTCCCACCGCGCCGAAGCCGCGGGCTCCTCACCCGTCACCGTCTCGGTCACCGGCACGCTCACGGAGCCGGAGGTCACGTTCAGCTCGGATGCGTGCCCGGGCGACAACGGCGCGATCACGTACATGATTTCGGGCCAGTGCGTCGCCGACGATGCGGACCTGGCCCAGGAGTCCGAGAACGCCGAGCAGGCGTTCGCCGTCGGCATCGCCGGCAGCAGCGTGCTCACGTTGCTCGGCACGCCGCCCAGGGTCGGAGGAGTCACGCCGCGCGTCGGCGTCGAGAGCCGCGGCCACGGCTATGACACGCGCTTCAAGGCCGGCGTTGCGAGCGAATCGCTGGTCCCGAAGTTCATGCGCAAATTGGTCAGACGCATGTACGTCCAGGGCGCCATCTCGACGCGCAGCAGCGAGGACGGCGAGCTGGTCGAGCAAGAGTCTTCGGAAGATGCGTTCGCGCGCTCGCTCGACTTCTTGATCGAGCTGTACTTTCCGCACAATATCGTCGGCTCCGGAAAATTCGCCCCGGGCAACTGGGGCCTCGATGTGACGTGGGAGCCGTAATTTTTCCTCCGCTCTCACGTTCGGTGGTGCTCATTCATGACGCGTAAGCTCTTCGGTACCGACGGCATTCGCGGACGCGCCAATGAAGGCAACATGACCCCCGAGGTCGCGTTCCGGCTTGGCGCTGCGCTCACCTTGCAAGCGCGCAAGCGGGTCAAGCATCCGCCGCGGATCGTGATCGGCAAAGACACGCGGCTCTCGGGCTATCTGTTCGAATACGCGCTGTGCTCCGGCATCTGCGCGATGGGCGGTCGCGTCATGCTCACCGGTCCTCTGCCGACGCCTGCGATCGCGCTGCTCACGCAGAGCATGCGCGGCGATGCGGGCATCGTGATCAGCGCCTCGCACAACCCATACGACGACAACGGCCTCAAGGTCTTCGGCCCGGACGGCTTCAAGCTGCCCGACGAGAGCGAGGTCGAGCTCGAGCGCTTGATGGAGGACCCCGAGCTGCTCACGCTGCGCGCGAGCGGAACCAACATCGGCACCGCGGAGCGCATCGACAGCGCGGGTGGCCGCTACGTGCAGTTCGTCAAGTCGGCCTTCCCCGCGGACCTCACGCTCGAAGGCATGCGCATCGTGGTCGACGCCGCGCACGGCGCCGCGTATGCGACCGCGGCCGAGGTGTTCTCCGAGCTTGGTGCGAGCGTGCACGCGATCGGCGTGCGCCCCAACGGCAAGAACATCAACGACGCCTGCGGCGCCATGCACCCCGAAGCGTGCGCCGCGCAGGTCAAGAAGCGCCGCGCCCATGTCGGCATCGCGCTCGACGGCGACGCCGATCGACTCGTAATCCTCGACGAGCTCGGCAACCAGGTGAACGGCGACGCGGTGATCGCGTTGTGCGCCCGCCACCTGCTGCGCCGCAACGCGCTCAAGAAGCGCACCCTGGTGACGACCGTGATGTCGAGCATCGGGCTCGAGCGCGCGGTGGCGCGCGATCGCGGCAAGGTCATGCGCGTCGGCGTGGGTGATCGCTACGTGGTCGAGGCGATGCGCAAGCACGGCCTCACGTTCGGCGGCGAGCAATCCGGCCACCTGATCTTTCTCGAGCGCACGACCACGGGCGATGGCCTGATCGCCGCGCTCCAGGTGCTCGAGATCGTGTTGCGCGAGCAGCGCCCGCTCTCGGAGCTCGCGGCTGAGGTGATCGAGCACGTTCCTCAGGTGCTGCTCGGCGTCACGTTGCCGAAGAAGCGCCCGCTCGAAGAGCTGCCCAAGCTCAGCGCCAGCATCCGCGCCGCCGAACGCTCACTCGAAGGCGACGGCCGGGTGCTCGTGCGCTGGAGCGGCACCGAAGCCAAGTTGCGCATTTTGGTCGAAGGCCCCGATGCGGCCCGCATCGACCGCATCGCTCACGAGCTCGCCGAAGTCGCGACCAAAGAGCTGAAGTAGCGCGCAATCGCGCTTACGGATGAGGCGCGGCCAGCGCTTCATCCACCGCGGCTGCCACGGCGTCATAGTCCACGCCGTTCTCGAGCCGCTTGCGGTTCACGAACACCGTCGGCGTGCCGCGCACATGCACTGCATCGCCGAGCTCCATGTCGGCGCGCAGCGCGGCCACGGTCGCGGGCGCTGAAACAGCCGCACGAAACTTCGCGACATCGAGCCCGAGCTTCGTCGCGTAGCCCGCGAGCGCGTTCTCGTCGAGCGCGTCTTGATGCGCGAACAAGAGGTCGTGGTACTCCCAAAACTTGTTCTGCGCGTGCGCAGCGAGCGCGGCTTGCGCAGCAGGCTTTGCGTGCTCGTGAAAGGACAGCGGATACTGCCGAAACACGATGCGCAGCGACGCGCCGTAGCGGTCTTTGAGCCGATGCAGCGTGCGCGCCCCTTCCGCGCAGTACGGGCACTGAAAGTCCGAGAACGCGACGATCGTCACCTTCGCGTCGGCGGTACCGAAGCGCGGCGCCGGCTCTGCGAGCAACGCTTTCCACTGCTCCTCGCTCAGCGGCACGTCGAGCGTCTCACGCGCTTTGAGCGCCGCGAGGATCTGCTCTTGGTCGCGCAGCAGCGTCGGGCAGTGTCCAGGCGGGATGTCCGGCATATCGCGGCGCAAGCCAATGCAGCTCTCGCTGTCTTCGCCAATTTCGCGACACACCCCCTTCGCCAGCTCTTCGCACGAGCCGCGCAGCTCGCGAACCTTGGCCTGCGCTTCCTCGAAGCCGGTGATGCCGGCCTCACACGCGCGCATCGGCAAGAGTGGGACGACGCCGATCGCCGCGCGACAGCTCTCACTGCTCGGTCCGAGCTCTTCGCAAAGCCGCTTCGCAAGCTTGCCGCAAGGCTCACCGGCTGCGCTGGCCGCCCCGCCGACGGTCTCTTGCGCCGCGGGCGCAACCGGTGCCGAGCTCGCGCAGCCGATCAGCAATCCGGCAAACAATCCGACAGATAAGCAGCCTGCAATGAAACGCGCACCGTTCGCGGACCGCGACCTACCAAACCCAACCAGACTCATGGCTTCCCTTTCACCGACACCATTCGGGCGAGCACGTTCGAAGGCGCGATGCGTACCACTTCGAGCCCCTCCGGAACACCGCGCAACTGGACGTCGTGCACCACCGGCGTTGCCGTCATCGCGCCCGACATCTCGATGTACGGAACGATTTCATCGGGGTCGAGCTCGGCAAGCAGCTCCTGCGGACCACGCAGTGTCACGGCCACACGATCAGGGCGCAGCATCGCAGCGGGCGCACCGAGCACCGCGACATCGAGGTGTCGCACGACGCGCTCAGCGACCACGGCATCGACGTCGAGGTCCACCTCGACATGCGCATCGCCGTCGTATGTCACGAGCT
>JAYUYY010000571.1:0-4864 GCA_043752225.1 Sandaracinaceae bacterium
ACAACGGCGTCGCGATCCTCGCGCGGACGGATCCGGCCGACGTGCGCATCGGCTTAGACGATGGCGACGCGGATCCGCAGGCGCGTTTGATCGCGGCGACCGTGAACGGCATCCGCGTGCTCTGCTGCTACGTGCCCAACGGCAGCGAGCCGACGTCCGACAAGTTCACGTACAAGCTCGCGTGGCTGCAACGCCTGCTCGCATATCTAGAGCGCAACTGCCGCGCCCATGACGCGCTCGTCGTGTGCGGAGACTTCAACGTCGCGCCGACCGACGCCGACGTTGCGCGGCCGGACGAGTGGCGCGACACCGTGCTTTGTCATGCCGACGTGCGCGCCGCGTTCGAACGCCTGATCGCGTTTGGTCTGATCGACAGCGTGCGCAAGCTTCATGCAGAGCCTGGCCTGTACTCCTGGTGGGACTACCGAATGCTCGGCTTTCCCAAAGGTAATGGCTTGCGCATCGATCACATCCTGGCGACGCCTGCGATCGCCGCGCGCGCGAAGAGCGCGTTCATCGATCGCGAAGAGCGCAAAGGCAAGCTGCCTTCCGATCACGCTCCGGTGGTCATCGACATCGAGTGAGCGCTGAGCTCGCGGCGCGGGCCTAACCGCGTTCGCTGAACTTGGCCGGGCGCTTTTCGAGAAACGCTGTCATCCCTTCGCGTTGATCGGGTAGCTCGAAGCAGCGGCTGAACGCTTTGGCCTCGAGCTCGATCGCGGCGCCGAGGCCGACGTCCGCGCCATCGTTCATCACGCGCTTGGCGAGCATCAACGCGCTCGGGCTCATCTCGGCCATCTCGAGCGCGGTCTTCTTGGCGGCGTCGAGCAGCTCAGCGCGCGGATGCACGGCGTTGACGAGCCCGATCCGCAGCGCTTCCGCGGAGCCGATCATGCGACCCGAGTACACCAGCTCGCGCGCCATCCCGAGGCCCACGCGTCGCGCGAGCCGCTGCGTGCCGCCGAACCCGGGCAGGATGCCGAGCTTCACTTCCGGCTGACCGATCTTCAGCTTGTCCGACGCGTAGATGAAGTCGCAGGCCAACGCGAGCTCACAGCCACCGCCGAGCGCGAACCCGTCAACGGCTGCGATTACGGGCATCGGCAGCGCTTCGATCGCCGCAAACACCGACTGACCGAGCCGCGCGAACTCGAGCGCCTCAGCCGCGCTCATCTTGGACATCGCTGCGATGTCGGCGCCTGCGACGAACGCTCGCCCGCCTGCTCCGGTGAGGATCGCAGCGCGTGCATCGCTCTTCCCCAGCTCTGCGATCACAGCTCGCAACGCCTCGAGCGTCGCGCGATCGAGCGAGTTCAACGTATCGGGGCGATTGACGGTGACGAGCGCGATCGCGCCTTCACGACTCAACAAGACGGCGTCTGACATGGCGTGCTCCTTCGAAGCGTGGTCGAGGACAAAAAACAAAACGGGAGGACTCGCGTCCTCCCGTTCTGTTTTTTGTGGGCGATGCTGGATTTGAACCAGCGACTTCCTCCGTGTGAAGAAGGCACTCTACCCCTGAGTTAATCGCCCGATGCGGGTGCTTGTATCAGCCCGCGAAACCCCAAGCAACGACTTGATGTCGTCGCTTGGGGTCATCGCAGCTCTCTACTCGGCTCGGCTTCGCCGAACCTTCATTTGGGCTCGGCTTCGCCGAGCTTGGCGCGGAGCAAATCGCCGAACGTACCGAAGCCTTGGCGTGCAGCCTCGCGACGGTAGTCCTTGATCGCCTTGCGCTCATCATCGACCGCGAGCGCCTTCGGCGAGCAACGAAGCCCGCCGTCGCGATCGATGCCCATGATCTTGACCTCGAGCGAGCTGCCCTGCGGATACGACTTGCGCAAGTCGCCGCCGGCTTCGCCCATCTCAATGCGTGGGATGTAGCCGCGCGCGCGACGTCCGACGACGCCTTGAATACGGACCAAAAGGCCGCGCGCTTCGACGCGCTCGACCTTCACGGTGACGCGCGCGCCCGGTCGCACCGAACGCATGCCCTCTTCGAGCGCGCCCGCTTCGAACTCCGCGACCTCGGCGGGCGTGAGCCGCGAGAGCGCGATGCGTCGCGCCTGGCGATCGACGCGCTCCACGACCACGTGCAGCTCGTCGCCTTCGGCTACGGCCTGGCTCGCGTGCTTGAGATCGCGGCCGAGCTCGGTGATGTGCAGCAGGCCTTCGATGTTCGGAGCGAGCTCGATGAACGCGCCGAAGTCGGTCGTGCGAGTGACCTTGCCCTTCTGCACGCAACCTTCGCGCAACGCGTCCTTGTGCTCGTCCCACGGATCGGCAAGCAGCGCTTTGATCGAAAGACCGACGCGCGTCATGCGATCGCGCCGACCGGGTCCGTCGCCACGGCCGCCTTCGGCGCCGATGCGCAGCACCTGAACTTCGACCTCATCGCCCGGCTTCGCGACATCGCCAGGCCACACGCCGTGCTGCCACGACAGCTCGGTCTGGTGCACGAGTCCTTCGACGCCGCCGATGTCGACGATCAAACCGAAGTCGCGCACGTAGGTGACGCGGCCCTTGAAACGCTGACCGGGCGTAAGCCCCTTCAGCATCTCGCGCGACATCTTGCGCTGCTGGCGCTCCAAGATGGAGCGACGGCTGACGATCACGTCGGACGCGACCGTCTGCCCTGCGGGCAAAAGGAACTCGTACTTGTGACCGACGTGCTCGTTCGGGTCGTTGATCTCCGAGAGCGCCATCGCGCTGGCCGGACAGAAGCCGCGCAGGCCAGCGACCAGCACATCGAAGCCGCCTCGGTTGTAACCGAACACGACGCCTTCGACGCGACGGCGCGAGACGCGCGCGTGCTCGAGCTCGGCGAGCACCGCTTGGCGATCGACGAGTCGATTCACGAGCGCGATGTGACCGCTCTCGGAGGTAAGCCCCACGCGACCGCGGAACACTTGACCGAGTGCGGGCGCTTCGGGGCGACCGAGCTCTTCGGGAACGATCGGCAGCGGATGCATCGGACCGCGACCACCGGCGCCGTGCGCCTCGTGATCGTCGTCGAGCTCGTCGTCCACGGCAGCTTCCGCTTCCGCGTGCTCTTCGGCAGCGGCAGCGGCTTGCGCGTGCAGCGGAGCGACAGCGTCCGCCGCTTGTTGCTCTTCGGTGGCTTCGACCGCCGCGGCAGGCGCTTCGACAGCGGCCTCGCTCGCGACAGTTTCGCTTGCGACTGCGGCTTGGGGCGCGGCTTCGGTCGCGCTCGTCGTTTCGGCTGCTGCGACGCTCTCGTCCGCAACAGGCGACGGCGAACCGACCGTGGTCGGTTGCTCGGACGGCGGCAACATCATCGCGACTTCGCGCGGCTCATGCTCGTCGACGAACGCGAGCGCCTTGCCGAAGAGATCGACGGTGATCACACCGTTGGCGACTTCCTTCACGCGACCGGCGACGACCTCGCCCACGGCAAAGCCGTGACGCTTGCCGGCGTTCGATCCGCCGAAGAACCGCTGCAGCGGAGCCATCGCGCCATCGCGCTTGCGCGAGCGTCCTTCATGGCCTTGACCGGGCTGACCCGGTTGACCGTTCTGCTGACCTTCAGCGCCGGGCGCTGCTTCGCCCGCGAGCGTGCCGCCCTTACGACGACGACGACGGCGGCGCTTCTTCTTCTCGCCTCCCTCGCCTGCTTCGCCGCCTGCTTCGCCGCCTTCAGCCGAAGCCTCTTCGCCGCCGTCGGAGTCCGCGTCGTCTTCGGCGGCTTCGGTGCCACCCGCGCTGCTCTCCGAAGCTTCCGACGCGTTCGAGGCATCCGCACCCGAGCTTTCGGTTGCGCGGGTTTCGCCGCTTGATTCAGTGCTCGATGCGACGCTCGATACAACGTGCGACTCGTCGGTCGCTCCGCGCTCGTGCATCGGCTCGTTCGCAGCGAGCGTGGTGTTTTCGGCGCTTGTAGCGACCGCGGGGTTTTCAGTTGGCTCGGGCATAGCTTCCGGGGTCCGGCAGCCTAGTTCAACGCCTACCGCGCAGCAACATGCCTTTGCCCATCGATCTCGATGACGAGCCCTTCGCCACGCAACTGTTGCCGCGCACGCGAAGCTCAGTCGCGCGCTATGGCGTGAGCGCGCGCGCCATGATCACCCATTGCGTCAGACCGCCGACCGTCGCGGCGAGGATCATCGCGAATGCGATGACTGCTGCATGGCGATACCGCGATGACTCCTCCGGAGCCGGCTCGAGCGGCGTCTCGACGACCGATGGATCGCGCGACGAGCTGGGCGCTTCGATCGCGAGCCGCACACGCTCGAGCAGCTCGGAGGTGGAGTGCTCGGTGTCGACCGCGAGCGACCGGGCATCCGGCTCGAGCTCCTCGATCCAGTCGAGCGACATGGTCACTGCGGTGTCGCTCGCGGATTCAAACGTTGCGGGCTGACTCTCGCTCGACCCGTCTGCGATTGGAAACGCGCCGCTTTCTTCGCGGTGCGTTTCGGGCAGCGAGCCAAAAGCGGTGGCGCGCGAACGAGCGGTGCGGTTCATGGTCGGTCCCTGTGTCAGCGCTAGCGCTGCGCCCATTGAGTCGGAGAGCCAGAAGGCGCTCGGTCCGTACCCTTGGGCACGTTTCACTGCGGTGCCGTTTGGGGACTGCACGCCATGTGCCACGCACAATTTCCATGGAATCCACCCTTGAACCGGTGATTCACCCGATAGTGCATGCTTTGTGGCGCTACTCGCGCAAAGGGCTGCGGTGTTGTGCGAGCCGCCGCACAAGCTGCGCACCCGCGATCAGGGTGGAGCCGCGCGGACTCGCGGGGGAACTCTCGCGCTTCCTTTATAGCGATCCTCCGCGGAGGGTCGCGGAGCTGCAGTCGGCGGACGGCAACGAGCCCGCGGGGAGCCGCGCCGTTGGTGTACCGTGGAG
>JAYUYY010000572.1:0-4851 GCA_043752225.1 Sandaracinaceae bacterium
CTTCGAGCTCGAGCTCCGCGAGCAGCACACGTGCGCGCTCGAGGCCCGCGCTGCGCAACGCGCCACCTGCGCAGCTGCGCGGCGCAAACTCCACGTTCTCTCGCACGGTCAGGTGTGGAAAGAGCGCGTAGTCTTGCGGCACGTAGCCAAGCCCGCGCGCTTCGATCGCGACGTCGACATTCGAAGCGGTATCGAGCAACACGTGCTCACCCACCGCGATCCGCCCTGTGCTCGGCAGCGCGCCGAGCAGCATGCGCAAGAGGCTGGTCTTGCCCGCTCCATTGGGCCCGACGATGACCAGCGTGCGTGGGCCCGTCTCCAGCTCGACGGCGATGTGCTGCGCCCCGACTCGACCTGCGATCTGCGCGCGCAGCGTGCTCACGCGCCACCTCGAAGCGAGCTCTTTGCGTCACGCGCGTTGCGCGGCTCGAAAGCACGCACGATGAGCAGCAGTACGAGCGCTACGGCGACGAGCACGATCGACAGCGCCTGCGCAGCTCGCAGATCTGCTTCGAGCGCGCTGTAGATCGCGAGCGGCAACGTCTGCGTCACGCCTTCGAGGTTGCCCGCGAACATCAGCGTCGCGCCGAACTCACCGAGCGAGCGCGCCCAGCTCATCGCCGCGCCAGCGATCAGGCCCGGCGCGGCCAGCGGCAACGCGACACGCGCGAGCACGCGCAACGGCGAAGCGCCGAGGGTGCGCGCGACGATCAATAGCTCGGGATCGACGCGCCGAAACGCATGGAGCGCGGCCTGCACGAAGAACGGCGCAGACACGAACACCTCCGCCATAATCACCGCGGCCGTCGTAAACGCAGCCGATGTGCCCGCTGGATAGAGCCAGCCCGCAAACAAGCCGCGCCGTCCGAACGCGAGCAGCAACGCGACCCCCGCGACCGCCGGAGGCACGACGATCGGCAGCTGCACGAGGGTCTCGACCGCGCGAGCGGCTCGCCCGTGCGCACGCGCGAGCACCCACGCGAGCGGCGTTCCCAAAACCAACACGATCAGCAAGCTCACTGTCGTGGTGAGCAGGCTCAAGCGCAGCGCAGGCCAAACCAGTGGATGCGCAAGGCCTAGCGCCAGCTCGTGCGGCGAGCTCGTGCCTACAAGCGCGAGCAACGGCAGCGCGAGAAACACCGCGAGTGCAGCGCCCGCGATCGCAAGACCTGCGCGCTGCGGCCTCACGGGGCCGCGACGCTCTGCTGGGCCGCGAGAAATCCCGCTTGTCGCAACGCTTCTTGGCCGGCTTCGGAGCGCACCAAGTCGACCCACGCCTGCGCGAGCTTGGGATGCGGCGCGTCCGACAGCACCGCGATCGGATACTGCGCGATCGCGTTGAGCTCCGGCGGAATCGTCACGACGCCCACTCCGCTCTGCAAACCGCTCACATCGCTGCGATACACGATGCCGGCGCCCGCTTCGCCGAGCGTCACCTTCGCCAGCACCTGCTTCACGTTGAGCTCGCGCGACACGACCTGCGCTTGCACCTTCGCGACGAAATCAGCACCGAGGCTCGCGGCCGCCTTCTCGAAAAACTGCCCCGTGTAGCGGCCGACCGGCACCTCGGGCGCGCCGATCACGATCTTCTCTGCCTTCGTGAGGTCGGAGACCGTGAGCAGCGTCGCCGCTTGCTCCTTCGCGACCACGATCACGAGCTCATTGCGCGCGAACACCGCCGGCGTCTGGGCGCGCTTGGCTTTCACCAGCTCGTTCATGTGCTTAAGGTCGGCCGACGCGAACACGTCCGCGCGTGCGCCTTGCTCGAGCTGGGTGCGCAGCTCCTGACTACCCGCGAAGTTGAACGTCACCTTCACGCTCGGCTGCGTCGTCTCGAGCTGCGCTGCGAGCGTGCCGAACGCTTCTTTGAGCGACGACGCCGCGAACACCACGAGCTCGGTCTCGGCCGCAGGCGTGCTTAACGCGCTCTGCTTTGGCTTCCGCGCCGCAGCCGAATCGGAGCCACCACACGCGACCGGCAACACGGACAAGAGCGCGAGCCACGCGATCGCGCACACTTCGTAGCGACGAGCCATGCCCCGCTCTACCCCAGCCTGCGGCCGGTTGTCACTCGGAAGTCAAAGCGTGCTGCGCGGGGCTCAGAGACCCGCTTCGCCGTCGCCGAGCGTGAAATAGAGGAAGCACGTCCCCGCATCCACCGCTACGCTGCGCGGCCCCATGGCCGATTCATACGTCATCGAGTGCCGCCAAGCGGGCAAGGTCTATCGCACGATCGAGCGGGCGTCGGGGCCGTTGGGATTTGCTCGCAGCTTCTTCCAGCGGCGCACGCGCGAGCACGTCGCGCTGCGCGGGATCGACTTGAGCGTGCGGGCCGGCGAGATGGTGGGCCTGATCGGCACGAACGGCGCGGGCAAGACGACACTGGTGAAGTGCCTGACCGGCATCATTCCAGTCAGCGAAGGCAGCGCGCAGCTACTCGGTCGCGACTGCTTCGCGCTGACCTCCGCGGAGAAACGCCGCCTCTCGCTCGTCATGGGTCAGCGGTCTCAGCTGTGGTGGGACATTCCCGCCATGGATTCGTTTCGGTTACTTCGCGCCATCTATCGAGTCGAGCCACAGCTCTTTGCACGCCGGGTCGAAGAGCACGCGCAGCGGCTCGGCGTCTCCGATCGGCTCAACGTGCAGCTGCGCCAGCTCTCACTCGGCGAGCGCATGAAGATGGAGATCATCGGCGCGTTCCTGCACGACCCGGACGTGGTGTTTCTCGACGAGCCGACGATCGGCCTCGACCTGATCTCCCAAGAAGCCATTCGCGCCTTCCTGCGCGACATCAACCGCCAGCGCGGCGCAACGGTCGTGCTCACCAGCCATGACATGGCAGACATCGAAGAGACCTGCGAGCGGCTGGTGATCCTGGACAGCGGTAGAGTTTTGTTCGATGGCGGGCTCGCGCAGCTTCAAAAACGCTTGGTAGGTCGGCGCGCGGTCGAGGTGCATCTCGAGCCTGGCTCGCGCGGCTGGTCCAAGGATCTCGATGCCGAGCTGGTTCGTTTCGAGGCGCTGCTCGTGCGCGAGGCGCCGCTCTCGCTGACCTTCGAGGTGCCGGCCGGCAACGCCCGGCCGTTCATCCAACACCTCTTCGATGTGCTCGCCGTGCGCGACCTCGCGGTCGAACGCCAACCGCTCGAGCACCTCGTGCGCGAGATCTTTCTATCCGGCGCGGTGAAAGAAGCCTGATGCGCAGCGCGATCATGGATGGGCTGCGCGTGCTTCCACACGTGGTTGGCTACGAATGGCGCAAGGCGTCGGCGTTTCGCCTGGGCCTGGTGCTACGCGAGGTACTGCGCGGCGTCGGACGGCCACTGGTGATGGCGCTGGTGTACGTCGCGATGTTCGAGAGCTCCGGTGCGACAGATTTTCGCGGCTACCGCTTGTGGGATCTGATCGCGTACTTGGTTTGGACCGCGGTCATCCAGAAGTGCCTGACCGATGAGCGCAGCCTCGACCTCGCCGAGCAGATCTTCGAGGGCTACGTCACCAAGTACCTGGTGATGCCGATCGATTTTTTCACGCTCGTACTCGGCAGGTTCGTGCAGTTCACGCTCGTGCAGCTGGTCTCCGCCGTGCTCTTTTGGGTGGTCGGTGCGCTGCTGTTGCCCGCGCATTGGCCGCACCCGGTGAGCGCGACTGCCTTCGCACAGGCCGCGACGCTCTTGATGATGGGTGCGTACTGCTACCTGCTCGTGCACTTCATTCTCAATTGTCTCGCGTTCTGGCTCGGCGTGGTCTGGAGCCTCCTGAACATGTTTCGTTTCATCTCCATGTTCATCTCCGGGATGCTCGTGCCGATCGCACTGATGCCCGATATCGCCAACGACGCGTTCAAGTACCTTTTCCCCTATTGGACCGTGTTCGCGCCCGCCGAGCTGTTGCTCGGCCGCAAGGGCACGCCCGACTTCATCCAAGGTCTGCTGGTGCTCGGGATCTCGATCGCAGCGTTGCAATGGCTCGCCTCGTTCACCTGGCGTCGCGGCACTCTGCGCTTCGCAGGAGCGGGCTCCTAATGCTGAGCACTCTCAAGAATGCAACGCAGTCCGTGCTTCACCACGTAGACATCGCGCGCCAGCTCGCGCGCGTCGGCATCGTGCGCAAGTCGCAGCTCCAGCTCGAGTTCTGGAGCCAAGTGATCATGGATTGCCTCTGGTACGCCTCGCACGTCGCGGTGTTCGAGGTGCTCTACAGCCATACCCAGGACATCGCCGGCTGGCGGCGCGACGACTTCCGCGTGCTGCTCGGATTTCTGTTCGTGTCCGACGCGTTCATGATGATCTGGCTCGGCCAGATGTGGCGCTTCGGGCGAGAGCTGAAGGACGGCAAGCTCGATCCGTGTCGCGTGCGCCCCGCGTCGGCGTTCTTCCTATTCGCGTTTCAGCAGTTCTCGCTCGAAGGCTGCGTGAACATGGCGGTCGCGCTCTGCTACCTCGTCTACGCGGTGTGCATCGCAGCACCGCTGACGCTCTGTACGCTCTTCATCACGCTCGGCGCGCTCTTGCTTTGCTTTTGGGCGCGCACGATCGTGATCACGTTCTTCTCGCTCTTCGAGCTCTACATGCTCGGCTCGGACGCGACGCGCTTCTTGCATGAGCTGTTTCACGCCGCGAGCGATCGCCCGGTCGATATCTTCGGCGCGCGTGTGCGGCTGCTTCTGCTCTACATCGTGCCGGTCGGCGCGCTGACGCAAATCCCCGCGTCGCTCGTGCTCGGGCGCTTGAGCGCGTGGCAAGCGATCGCCACGGTCTCGTGGTTGTTCGCGCTCGGCGTCTTGATCTTCGCGGCGTGGAACCGCGGCTTTCGCCGGTACGAATCCGCGATGAGCTGAGCGCAGCTGCG
>JAYUYY010000573.1:0-4850 GCA_043752225.1 Sandaracinaceae bacterium
GCGCGCAGCGCGCTATCGACCTCGAGCACGACCTTGTCGCCCTTCGCGAGCGCACCGCTCTCGAGCTTGCCGCGGTGCACGAAGAGCCCGTCGCGCGGCTTCACGGTGTCGCTGACGCGAAACAGCGCGTTGCCGCTCGCGCGGATCGTGCCTTGGTCACCGACCTGTCCGCCGCTCTCGCCGTAGAACGGCGTCTCGCGCGTCACGATCTCGGCTTCTTGCCCAGCGGCGATCCGCTCGACGACCTTGCCGCCCTGCACGATCGCGAGGATCTCCGAGTCCGCTTGTTCGGCCTCATAGCCTAAAAAGGTCACTGCCTTCAGCGAGTCGGCGAGCTGCTTGTAGACCGCGTCCACCGCAGCTTCGCCGAGCTTCGAGCCACCGCTGCGCTCGCGTGCGCGCTCGAGCTCTTGCTCGAAGCCCGCGACGTCGAGCGCGAAGCCTTGCTCGCGGCCGAGCACTTCTTGCAGGTCGAGCGGGAAGCCGTACGTGTCGTAGAGCTCGAACGCCTGCGCGCCGGTCAGCGTCTTCTGACCGTTGCGCGACTCGAGCTTGGCGTCGTTCAAGCGATCGAGGCCGCGCTTGAGCGTGGCGCGGAAGCGCTCTTCCTCTTGCTTGGTGACGTCCGCGATCAGCGCGCTGCGCTCGCGCAGCTCGCTGTACTCGCCGCCCATGTTCTCGGCGACGAGCAGCGCGCACTCATGCAGGAACGGTTGCTCGATGCCGAGCCGGTGACCGTGGCGAATCGCGCGCCGCATGATCCGGCGCAGCACGTACTCGCGGCCGTCGCGGTTCGGGAAGATGCCCTCCGAGATCAGCATCGCGGTGGTGCGCGCGTGATCGGCGATCACGCGCATCGACACGTCGTCGGGCGCGAGCGTGCCGCCGTACTTCTTGCGCGAGATCTTCGCCGCCAGCTCGACGATCGGCCGCAGCAAGTCGGTGTCGTAGTTGCTGAGCACGCCCTGCGTCACGCAGGCGAGGCGCTCTAAGCCCATGCCGGTGTCGATCGACGGCGCGGGCAACGGCTTGAGCACGCCAGCCGCGTTGCGCTCGAACTGCATGAACACGAGGTTCCAGATCTCGATCCAGCCGCTGCCGTGCTCGTCGGGCTCCTGACCAAAACGGGCTACATCGGGCGTGGTCTTTGAATCGGGCCCGAAGAAAAAATGGATCTCGGTGCACGGACCGCATGGACCCGTGTCGCCGGCTTGCCAGAAGTTGTCGGCCGCGCCGCAGCGGATGATCCGGTCCTTTGGAACGCCCGCGACTTCTTGCCAGAGCTTCTCGGCTTCGGTGTCCGCCGGCAGCGAGCCTTCGCCGCCGAACACGGTGACGACGAGCTTGTCCTTCGGCAGCCCGAGCGTGCCGGTCAGGTACTCCCAGGCGAAGCCGATCGCCTCGGGCTTGAAGTAATCGCCGAACGAGAAGTTGCCGAGCATCTCGAAGAACGTGTGGTGGCGCGCGGTGACGCCGACGTTCTCGAGATCGTTGTGCTTGCCGCTGACGCGCAGGCACTTCTGCGAAGTCGTCGCGCGCTTGTAGCTGCGGGTCTCGGCCCCCGTGAAGAGGTCCTTGAACTGCACCATGCCGGCGCTGGCGAACATCAGCGTGGGATCGTTGGCCGGGACGATCGGGCCGCTCTTGAGGATCTCGTGGCCGCGCGCTCCGAAGAATTGCCTAAAGCTGTCGCGGATTTGGCTGCTGCTGGTGCCGCTGGTGGTCATGCCCGGGGCGGTTTACCGCAGCGCGCTTTCGCCCGCTACCGGTGCCCGACGACCCGGAGCGATCGCGCGCGCTCGAGACGCTCGGCGAAGCGGTCTGCCGATCGAGCCCGCAACCGGCGCTCAAAACGCCCGACACCAGGTTCCCGCGATTCCCCCTCCCCTCCGTGGGCGGGCTCGTGGTATCTGAACACTCTTTCAGGAGACGACCGTGCTGACCTGCCTGCGAGTGCGAAACTTCGCAATTATCGACGAGCTCGAGGTCGAGCTCGGCCCCGGCATGAACGTGATGACCGGCGAGACCGGTGCCGGTAAGTCGATCCTGGTCGAGGCGCTCAAGCTCGTGCTCGGGGGCAAGGCGCGGCCGGAGATCATCCGCACCGGTGCCGAGCAGGCCGAGGTCGAGGCGCTCTTCGATGTCGCCGACGAACCGGAGATCAAGCAGCGGATCATCGACGCCGGGGTCGAGGTCGACGACGAGCTGGTGCTGCGGCGCGTCGTGCAGCGCTCCGGCCGCTCGCGCGTGTACTTGAACGGCAGCTTGGCATCAGCCAGCCAGCTCGCGGAGCTCGCGCGCGGGCTCTGCGACATCTGCTCGCAGCACGAGCACCACACGCTCGCCGACGCGCGCTCGCATCTGCTGTTGCTCGACGCGTTCGGCAAGCTCGAGCCGCAGCGCGCGCAAGCGCGTCAGGCGTACGGCGCGCTCGAGCAAGCGCAGAACGCGCTCACCGAGCAGCGCGAGCGCCTCGCAGGTCGCGCCGAGCGCGAGGATCTCCTGCGCTTCCAGATCCAAGAGATCGATGGCCTCAGGCTCGAGCCGGGGGAAGAAGACAAGCTGCGCGTCGAGCGCGATCGGCAACGCCACGCGGGCAAGCTGGCGGCGACGACCGGCAGCGCCGAAGAGGCGCTCTACGCTGGCGACGACGCGCTGTGCACGCGGCTCGGTCGGATCGAGCACGAGCTGAGCGCGGCGGCGGCGCTCGACAGCGCGCTCGCTCCGTGTGCCGAGCAGCTCGGAACGCTGCGCTCACAGCTCGAGGATCTCGGGCGCGAGCTCGGGCGCTATGCGCGCAGCGTGAGCCTCGACGAGGAGCGCTTGCAGCAGCTCGAAGAGCGGCTCGATGCGGTGAGCAAGCTCAAGCGAAAGTACGGCGGCAGCGTCGAGAAGATCCTCGAGCACCGCCGGATCGCCGGCGAAGAGCTGGCTGCGTTCGAGTCGGGCGAGCAGCACGTCGAAGCGCTCGAGCGCGCGCTGCACACCGCGAGCAAGCACGCCGTGGAGATCGCGCGCGGGCTCTCGGCGGCGCGCGTGAAGGCCGCGGCCAAGCTCAGCAAAGCGGTCTGCAAAGAGCTGGCGTCGCTCTCGATGGGTGACGCGCGCGTGACGGTCGAGGTCGCGCAACCGGCGGGCCAGCCCGGTGAGCTGACCGTGGACGGCGCGCGGCTGTCGGCCTCGGGGATCGACCGCGTGGAGTTTTTGATCGCGCCCAACCGCGGCGAGGAGCCGCAACCGCTGGCTCGGATCGCGAGCGGCGGCGAGCTGTCGCGCGCGATGCTGGCGCTCAAGCGCGTGCTCGCGGGCCTGGGCCCGGTGGGGCTCTATGTATTCGATGAGGTCGACGCGGGGGTCGGCGGTGCGGTGGCCGAGGTGATCGGCCGCAAGCTCAAAGAGGTCTCCGAGCACCACCAGGTCCTGTGCATCACACACCTGCCGCAAATCGCGGTGTTTGCTGACGCCCACTATTCGGTCAGCAAGTCGGTCCAGTCCGGACGTACGCGCAGCGCGATCCAAAAGCTCTCGACGCAAGAGCAGCGCGAGGAGATCGCCCGCATGCTCGGCGGCATACAGATCACTTCGAAGACGCGGGCGGCCGCCACCGAGATGCTGCGCGGTGCAGCGCGCGACTAACAGCTCAGCGCGCACGCACGTGGCTCCGCGATAGGAGCGCTGCGTGATAGCCTCTTTGGGTGTTTCTACCCCCCGGATGCTTCACTCATCGTCCTGCCTCGACTCTTTGCTTCGTCCTCGCGACCTGCGCGGCGATCTCAGCATGTGGAGGGGATGAGGGTCCCGGGTATGCGAGCACGGGTGCGGCCTGCTCCGACCGGAGCACTACGATCGACGTCATGGACGAGGAGCCGCCGGTAGTCGGTTGCCCGAGCAGCGCTGAGATCGAGCTGCTGTGCGTGGGCAACTGGGCCGTGCTGTGCAACGCCGCGGGCCGCGTCGTCGACACGACCAATTGCCGCGCGAGCGAAGAAGCCTGCGTCGCGCGCGCTTGCAACGACGCGAACGACTGCGAGCGCTGCCTGACCTGCAAGCCGAACAGCGTGCGCTGCGGCGCAGACGGCAGCCGCGAGCGCTGCACCGAGGACGGCGCGGGCTACGAGCCAGACGACAGCTGCGATGAGAGCGCGGGCCTGTTCTGCGACACGATCAGCGGCGAGTGCGTAGACCTGTGCGCGGAGGCCGATGCGGCGCGATCGTATATTGGTTGCGAGTATTGGGCGGTTCCCACCAGCAACTCGCAGCTGGCATACGAAGGCACCGACGAACGGGGTCGCTGTGAGCCGTTCTCGTTCGCGATCGTGGTCGCCAACGCGCAAGGCATCGACGCCCACGTCAGCGTGGAAACGCCCAACGGAGAGATCTTCGAAAAGACCGTGCCGCCGAACGCGTCCAAGACGATCGAGCTGCCGTGCTCGATCGAGCTGCAAGGCCTGCGCGTGGCGTTTACGTTCGACCCCGAAGACCCGGAAGCCTCCATTCCGGAACCATCCGAGCGATTCTCGACGCTTGCTACGGCTTCCGCGCATCACGTGCGGAGCGACGTCCCGGTCACGGTCTATCAGTTCAATCCGCTCGAGTATGAGAGCGAGGATTCGAGCGGCCGGGTCGTCTACAGCTACACCAACGACGCGTCGCTGCTGCTTCCAGTCAGCGGGCTCACCGGCGACTACCTGGTGATGAGCGCGGCGACGCTCAAGCACAGCTTCGAGTCGCGCTTTCAGGATGAGAGCTTCGATTCACCGGGCTTCGTCACGATCGTCGGGACGAGCGATCAGCCGACCGAGGTCGAGATCATCTCGAGCGCCTTTACGCGCGCGAGCGAAGACGGCTCG
>JAYUYY010000574.1:0-4847 GCA_043752225.1 Sandaracinaceae bacterium
TCATGCCCTTCGCCCAGGGCAAGAGAGTGCTCGCGAACGCAATCCACTCGTCGATGATCTTTGCGCGATTTTCCTGAATGAATTGAGTGAGGCGCATGAGTAACCGCCCTTTCGTCGGGAAGCCCGGGTCGAGCGCGGGTCTGCATTCGTGACCAGAGCAATCGCCGTGCCGCAAAAATGGCTGACTCTGCTAGGTCGCGCCGCATCAACTGAGGCAGCTCGGCGCGTTTGAGACGCTTTGGCGACAGGAGATGCTCTGCTTGGGTGCAGGATTGGACATCTGTCTTGCAGACCCCCGCAGGCTAAGCCTGCGCGCATGTTTGCGAAGCGCATTCCTCTTCGTCTGCACAAGCCGTCTGACCGGCTGCTGTTGACCACCACCGCTCTACTCGCGCTCGTGCTGAGCGCCCCGCCTGCCCAGGCCGCGCCTGTGCCCATGTGTCCGCTTGCGGCGGGCGACCTGGGTCCCGCGAGATCGAGCGCCGCTTCATCGACTCGACCGGACGCCAGTTGCGCTTCCGGACCATGCTCCCCGAGGACTTCGATCCCGCGCAGGCCTACGGCGTCTTGATCTTCTTCCACGGCAATAACGATGGTGAGGGCGGCAACTTCTTTCCCGAAGTGCAGTACTTCGCGGAGATGGCTGCGCCGCGAGGCCTAATACCGGTCGTGGTTCGCTCACCGGAAACCTCCGACCCCGGATCGACGATCTTGGCTTGGCACAGCCAGGATCACCCGCTGGTACGCGAGTGGCTGCAGCAAGACCTGGGCGGATGCCTCACGCTCGATCGCAGCAAGGTCTTTTTCATGGGCGGCTCCGCGGGCACGAACTTTCTGGAACGCGCACTGCACGACTGGATCGCGCGCGATGATCTCGCCGGCGGTGTGCTCGGCATGTGCGGCGAGTGGCCTGCGCACGGAAGTGAGCTCGGAGCTCCGGTCGCCCGCGTGCGCGATCGCTTCAAGGTTTTCATCGAAGCCACCACCGAAGATTTTCTCTTCGAATCTTCGCTCGCCGGCTACGACTACCTACGCTACGGCCTCGGCGTGCAGGTGCGCGCGGACTTGGACCGCGCGGGTGCGCATTGTGAAAACTCAGACGTCCACGTCGCCAAAGCGTTGGACTGGATGCTCGGCCTGCGTGAGTGGCCGGAGGATCCCGCGGCGGAGGTGTACTGGCGCCAAACATATTTTGGACCGGCACACGGCGCGCATTCGATCGTCGCGCGAAGCAACGGTACCTACGTAGCGGTGCGCGACCCGGCGATTCAATCACCCGAAGAGCGGGCCGCGTCGGAAACAGCCTATTTCGTGCAGGGCGACCAATACGTCGGCTACACGAATTGGCTGATGGACTATCAACCTCAGGTACTGGGGGTTCTCGACTATTCTTACATCCGAAGATGCCATCCGCTGGGATGAGCTCGCGGTCGTGAGGCCTCGCGTGATGGACCTCGCGGAAGATGCGAACGGGGAGCTAGTCTTCGCCACCGAGATGGGCATCGCTCGCCTCAACGGCACAGAGCTAGAGGTGGTCGCGATGGAAGGTCAAATCGCGGTGGCAATCGAGTTGATCGCAGATGGATCGCTCGTGATGGCAACCGTGGAATCAGCCTTCATGAGCGGAGACGGTGAGACCTGGACGGATCTGGGCCTCGACGTCTACGACTATCCGTTCGGCTATGCGCTCAGTGGCGTGAGCGCCGGACAGATCCAAGAGCATGCGGGCATGATCTACGTCGCGTGGAACGATCAGCTGTTCGTTTCGGACGACGACGGTGCATCGTGGAGCGAGACGTTGATGCCGAGCGACACCGCGTCGTTTGCCGTGAGTGACGCCGGCATCTTCGCGGCCACGTGGGAAATCCAACCGCGCCACTTGTTCCGCTCCACCAATGGCGGCGTCGACTACGAACAGATCAGCGCACGCGAAGATGTTACCGGCATCTTTGCTCTGCCGGGCGGAGAGCTGTTGATGACCACCTATATGAGTGCAATGCGCAGCACAGACGGTGGGGACAGCTGGGCGCACGTGCCCGGACTCAGCTCGATCAATTGGCCGGTGCTCGCTTCGCACTCGTCGGAACGCAACGCGTTGGTGGATCAGCGCGGCATCTACCGCCTGAGCTCCGACGGCATGGTGAGTGACGACAGCACCTCGGGCGAGGCGGATGAAAGCGCGGGCGGAGGCGCGCAGGCTCCGGACGCGGGTGGCCCAGGCGTCGAGCCCGATGCGAGTGTTTACGATTCCGGCGTGGCGGGCGAGGCGGGCGGATCAGGCGGGGCAGGGGGTTCAGGCGAGCCGGACGCGGATGCCGATGCAGGCGCGGTCGCGAGTGGCGATGCGGGCGCGCAGCCAGCGCAGTCGGCGACCCGCGCGCAGGATGCTGGCTGTGGTTGCCGCGTCGTCGGACAATCTTTTGGTCGCCACGACCGGCCCAGTCCGAGCAAAGGCTTGGGCTCCATGCTCGCCCTTTCGCTGGTCGGGCTGCTCGTCAGGGCGCGGCGCGCAGCGCGAGCAAACGGCCGCTAACGGGCTGCAAAGCGATCAAAGCCAGAAATCGAGGCCGATGCTCGCGCGGTATTGAAGGCGGGTGAGCGGGACGCCGGTCACGTGCGGCATCGCGATCACCAGCTCGGCGGGCTCGACCACCATCGTCAGCTTGGGCGACACGCGAAACTCGAGCGCGAGCAAGCTCAGCCCGAAGTACGGGCCGACGCTGCCACTCGGTGCGCCGTACAGATCGAACAACAGGATCGAGGCACCGAGGTGCCCAGCGATCCGCAGAGCGAGGTCCAGACGTAGCGCCTCGCGAAAGACGAGGGTGGCGTAAGCGTTGAACGTGCCGCTGCGCACGCGACCGGTGTCGAACGACGCCCACGGGTTCCACTCGATGTTCGGTCCAAGCAGCCAGCGGTCTGAAAGACCGTAGCGCGCGCCGACGGTGGCGGCCGCGCTCGCTTGATCGGCAGCCGCACCCAGCTCGGCCGAGAGCGCGAGGTCGGACGGTAACGGCGCGATCGGCTTCTCGTCGTCCGCTGCGGCCGGCGGTTGCTCCGCCTTGCCGGGCTGCGCCGCTGCACTGTCGGGCGCTGCGAGCAGCAGCGCGATCGCGAGCATCACGCCCGCGCGACCCGCAACAACCGCGCGCCGGCGCACCCGCCACACCAGAGCCACGAGCGCGCACGCGAACAGAGGCCAAGCCGTGCCCAACGCGCCGGGTGTGATCGCGCAGCCGGCCAGCGACTCGGGATAACCGAGCTCGGGCGCATCGCAGTAGTCATTCTCCACGCCGCAGCCGGGCTCGAAGCTCATGTACCGGTCGAGCACTTCGTCGACCGCGGCGAGCCGCGCGTCCGTCGTACGCGATCGATCGAGCGCGGCCGCGAGCAGCTCACGCGACGCGTCGTTCGCGCGGCGCAAGCGCAGGGCGCGGAGCTCGTCCAAGTCTTCGCACGCGTCGAGCTCAGAGCGATGTGCAGGACCGTCGCGCGTAGGCTCGTGGTGCTCCGCAGCGAAGTCGACCCAGTTAAGCAGCGCGCGTACGCGCAGCCCGTCCTCCGAGCGCACCGCGTGCGAGAACGAGTCCTGCAACGTGTGCAGCGCGCGGCCGATTTGCACGTAGAAGCGCGGCATCGGCACCCGAGCGCGGCCCGCAAATGCGAGGTCCACGTCGACGTCGATGCGCGCGTTCGGATCGGGCAGCCCGCGCGCATCGAGCCCCTCGCGCAGCGCGTCTTCCACCGTGTCGCGGATGAACGCGCGACAGTCGCGCAGCGCCGCGGCGCTTCCATCCGGCTCATCGTGCTCGGGCCGGCGCAAGCAATGCTCGGCCTGCGCAGCGGGATCGCCGTGGACGCTCGGCAGCTCCGAGGTGTCGAGACCGTGCCTGCCCTTGAGGTCATTGTCGCGTACGCCGACGAGCAGGCTCGCCGCAGCGAGATCACGCGCGTCGCGCGGCAGATCGAACGGCAGATCGTCGATCCACGCTCGGTCGTCGTCCGCCGTCGTCCATGCGGAGGCGAGCTCGGCCGAGCGCGCGTCGCGCAGCGCGGCGGCCGTGAGCCTCTCGTGGCATCCCGCAGCGAGCGGGCTGCTGTACGTGTACGCGCGCGCGCGCGCCGGCAACGCAACGCAGAGCGCGACCCCGAGCGCGACCCCGAGCGCGGTGAGATGAAACGCTGCTGCGCGTAGCGCCCGCGCGCGGCTCACGCGGCGGCCTTCGCGAACGCCTTTCGCGCAGCGACGCTGACCTCTGGCCCACGGCTTGGCTTGCTCAACGGTGCTCATGGTGTGTCTCCTGTTTTCTAGGCTGCCTGCCGCGCGGCGCACTCGTACTTGGCAGAACGTCTTGCGTTGCTCGAGGCACGAGTGGGTATGCGTCTATGCATTAGCGATGCCGACGTCACCGCGCTGCAGCGCGATGGCGTCGGCATCTCGAACACGGACTCGCTCGACCTAAGTCAGCTAAGGACTCGCCGATTTTCCGCTCCGCAATCTTTCTTCACGAAGCAGGTTCGCGGCGCGGACGCTCGGCTATTGCCGCTTACAGTGTGGAGAGGTCCACGAACGGACGGAGGAATCGTGAGCGAGACGAACTTCTTTGAGTATGCGCGCGGGCGCGCGCATGCGCGGCGTTCTTGCTGACCGCGCGGGTGCGGAGTCCTCGAGCGAGCGCGCGGTTTAGTCGCGTAGCTTCTGCTTCAAGAGCACTGGCCGCGCTCGCGTCAACGCGGCGTGAGCGAGCGCAGCGCGGACAGCGGCGCGAGCGCGACGCTCTGACCGATCTGCGGAGGCGTCCAGGGCTCCGGCCGCTGCCCGCGCCAGTGCACGAACGCGCGCGCCG
>JAYUYY010000575.1:0-4847 GCA_043752225.1 Sandaracinaceae bacterium
CTTGGGGTGGACGTCGACGGGGATGCCGCGGCCGTCGTCGCTCACCGTCACGCCCTGGTGATCCTTGTCGAGGATGACCTCGATCTGCCGGGCGTGGCCGTTGATGGCCTCGTCGACCGAGTTGTCGACGATCTCCCACAGCAAGTGGTGAAAGCCGCGAGCATCAACGCCGCCGATGTACATCGCCGGACGCTTGCGGACCGGCTCGAGGCCCTCGAGGACCTCGATATTCTTCGCGGTATAGGCGCTCACGACTCACCCTCACCTTCGAGCACCGGCACGCTGGGCGGCTCGGGAATGACTCGCGAGACCGAGCCGCGCTGGAACATCGCGTGGCCTTTGCCGCCGCGCGAAACGACCGTGTACTTGCGCGTGCTGATCGACAGCTCCGTGCCGGACTCCTTCTCGACCTTGAGCGCGTCATTGCCACCGATCAGCAAGCGCGCGCCGACCAACTCGTCTTTGTCGTCGAGCTTGATCAACATCACTCCCTTGCCCGGACCGGCAAGCAACGAGGCTTCGTCGGCCTTGCAGATCAGCGCGCGGCCGTCTTTGCTGGCGCACGCGAGCTTCGCGTCGTCGACGCACACGCCGACGTAGAGCACTTCATCGCTCTCATCGACGCGCATGAAGCGCCGGCCGGAACGCGTGCTCGGCTCGCGGTGTGAGCGCAGCGATCCACGCATGCACATGCCGGAGCGCGATACCGCCACGAAGTACGGCGGCTCGGGCTCCTCGGCACCCTCGGTAGCAACCGGCACATCGAGCACGCGCGGATCGAAGCCCGCCATGAACACGATGCGCTCACCGTCGCCGAGGTTGAACAGCTTCTGCACCGGCGAGCCGTGACCGGTGCTCGGCGGCACGTCGACCAAGCGGCACACGTAGCAAGTGCCGCGGTTCGAAAAGAACGCGACCGTCGACTTGGTCGAGCCCGCGACCACTGCGAGCGCCTGATCGCCTTCGCGCAAGCGGGTCGCGTTGACGTCGCGTAGCTCGCGCTGGCGTTTGACCCAGCCCTGCGTCGTCAGCATCGCGACCGCGTCCTCGTCGAGGATGAACGCCTGTTCGTCGTACACCGGCTCCTCGACCGACGCGGTGATCTGCGTACGCCGACCGTCACGGTACGTGTCCTTGAGCTCCGAGATCTCCGCCCGGATCAGCTTCCAGCGCGCGGTCGGGCTGCGCAGCAGGCCTTCGAGCCGGCTGGCTTCTTTACGCTTCTGATCGAGCTCTTGCTGGATCACCAGGATCTCGAGCTTGGCCAGCTTGTAGAGGCGCAGCTCGAGGATCGCGTCGACTTGGACCTCGTCGAGCTTGAAGCGCGCCATGATCTTCTCGGCGGCGTCCTGCTTGCCCTCCGAGCGGCGGATGATCCGGATCGTCTCGTCGAGCGCGTCGAACACGATCGCGAGGCCTTCGAGCACGTGGATGCGCCGGCGCAGCTCGTCGAGGTCGTGCTGGAGTCGCTTCTCGACCACCTCCATGCGGAAGTCGAGGAAGTGCCGGAGGATCGACTTGAGATCGAGCCGCGCAGGCCCCGGCACCTCGGGGTTCGCGGTCGGCACGAGGCACGTCATGTCGATAGCGATGTTCGTCGCCAGCGGCGTGTGCTTGTACAGGTACGACATCACGAGCTGCGGATCGGCGTCCTTCTTGATCTCGAGCACGACGCGCGTTTCATCCGTGCTCTCGTCGCGCACGTCGAGCAGCGTCGGCAGCTTCTTGGCGATGATCACCTCGGCGATCTTCTCGACCAGCGTCGCGCGGTTCACCGCGAACGGCGTCGAGTGGATCACGATGCTGGTGCCGCGTTTCTGTTCCTCGACCTTCCACTCGCCGCGCAGCTTGAGCGAGCCCTTCCCTCGCTCGTAGATCTCCAGCAGCTCCGCTTTCGTGCACAGGAGCTGCCCGCCGGTCGGGAAGTCCGGCCCTTTGATGTGCTTGAGCAGTGCCTTGATCGTCAGCTCGGGGTCATCGATCAGCGCGACGCACGCATCGATCACCTCGCCCAGGTTGTGCGGCGGGATCGAGGTGGCCATGCCGACCGCGATGCCCTGGACGCCGTTGACGAGCAGGTTGGGAAACCTCGCCGGCAAGACCAGCGGCTCGAAGCGCGTGCCGTCGTAGTTCGGGCGAAACGCGACCGTCTTCTGACCGAGCTCGTCGAGCAGCTCGCCGGCGAGCTTGGTCAGCTTCGCTTCCGTGTAGCGCATGGCGGCGGGCTGATCGCCGTCGGGGGAGCCGAAGTTGCCGCGGCCGTCGACCAGCGTCGCGCGCAGCGTGAAGCTCTGCGCCATGCGCGCCAGCGCGTCGTAGATCGAGCCGTCGCCGTGCGGGTGGAACTTGCCCATCACGTCGCCGACGATCGCGGCGCACTTCCTGTACTTGGCATCCGCGCGCAGATGCATCTCGTTGTGCATCGTGTAGAGGATGCGGCGCTGCACCGGCTTGAGGCCGTCGCGCACATCGGGCAAGGCGCGCGAGGTGATGACGCTGAGCGCGTAATGGAGATAGCGGCGCTGCGCTTCGGCGGAGAGTGAAACCTCGATGATCTCGGCAGGCGGCTCGTCGCCTCCCATCGGCAATCCGAGCTGACTCTTGGTTCGCTTCGCCATAGTGATGATTGCTCTCGAGCGTGCTTAACAAAGGCGCGCTGAAACCGCCAAGAATCGCGGCAACGCGCTGCTGCCGTGCTCCACGTCGAGCCGCGGCTTTCTAGCGCTATTTCGATCGGGGGGGGATCGGTAACGGCAGATCGCCTACCGAAACGAAATGATTCACGGGGCTTCGGCCGTGCCCGAGCTGCGGGGAATGTGCGAGGGCGTCGCGCAACCACTGCTTGGCGCCCGCGCAGGCTTGCAGCATGGATTGGCCGAGCGCAACGCGCGCAGTGATCGCGGCTGATAACGTGCAACCAAGGCCGTGCCCCGTAGCATTCTCGATCCGCTCCGCACGTAGCTCGTGCACGCCGTGCTCATCGCAATACACGTCGATGGCGTCGCGCTCGTCCAGGTGCCCGCCTTTGATCAGCACGGCGCGCGCACCCATGCCGCGCAGCGCGTGCGCTGCCTCGACGGCTTCTCGGAGCGAGCGTACGGGCAAGCCCGTGAGCCAGCTGGCCTCGTCGGCATTCGGCGTGATGAGCGCTGCGCACGGCAACAAGCGCTCGAGCAGTAACGCGCGTGCGCCGTCTTCGATCAGCGTTGCGCCGTGGGTGGCGAGCCGCACCGGATCGATCACGAGCGGGATGCGCCTAGCCACAAAGCGCTCGGCGACGACCGCGACGATGGCGGCGCTCCCGAGCGCGCCCGTCTTGGCGGCCGCGACCGGCAAGTCCTCGAGCACCCGGTCCAGTTGATCGGCAACCAGGTCGGCGTCGACCGCAACGGCGCGGTCGACCCGCAGCGTGTTCTGAGCGGTCAGCAGGCTGACCACCGCGCACCCGTACACGCCGTGCTGGTGGAAGGTCTTCAGGTCGGCCTGAATCCCGGCCCCACCCGAGGGGTCCGAGCCCGCAATGCTGAGCGCCACAGTCACCACGGCACGGACTTACGCACGCGCCGTTCGGACCGACAAGCAGGCCCGCGGTTTGTGGGCCGGCCGGCATGGTGTAGATCCGGCGCGGATGAAGGGCAGTCGAAGTCGTACGTGCTCCCCCCGCGGCTTGTTTGGCTTGGCCGCATCGTGCTGCGGCGGCTGGGGGCTCCTGATGCTGCCCGCCCTCGCCTGCTCGCTGCTGAGCTCGCCCGTGCTTGCCGAGAGCAAACCCGAGCTCCCTGCGCTGACCGACGGCGCGTACCACTACCTCGAAGAGGGCGAGAGCTTGTGGACGATCGCGCGCGCTTACGACGTGCCGATCGATGCGCTGATGGCGCGCAATGGGATCAAGAACGATGACGATCTGGGGCTCTTGCAAATTGGAGCTCCGATTATAGTTCCTGGAATAAAGCCCAGTGAAATCAAGCACAAGAAGCCCAAATCTCGAAGTGGAATTACCCACGAGCTAGCTCCCGGCGAGACCGTCTGGGACATCGCGCGCGAATACAAAGTCAGCGTGCGCGAGATCATGAGCGCCAACCGCCTGACGCCCGAAGAGGCGTCGAAGATCCGCGATGGCAAGAAGCTGTACCTGCCAGGTGTCGAACGTGATCGCAGCGGTCGCGTGCAGCACAAGCCGAGCAAGCTCGAGCTGCGCTCGCTCGCCTACGCGAAGCGGTTAGGGCTCGGCTCGGTACGCGCGGCCGGTCGGCTCTTGCACGGGTACGTCGAGGAGCGTTGGTCGAATGCTGCGGCCGCAGCCGGTCGCTTCGGCGGCACGCTCAAGTGGCCGGTCAACAACGGCTGGTTCGTGCGCGGCTACGGCTCGGGCCAAGGCGGTTACCACAAGGCCATGGACATCATGGGCAAAATGGGCTGGAACGTGCGCGCCGCCGCCCCCGGCATCGTCGGCTACTCGGGCGACAAGGTGCCCGGCTTTGGCAACATGGTGATGGTCGTGCACGCGGGGGGCTTCGTGACCTTGTACGCGCATAACTCGGTGAACTTCGTGCGCGCCGGCCAACTCGTGAAGCGCAACGACGTGCTCGCCGAGGTCGGCAGCACCGGTCGCAGCATGGGACCGCACGTTCACTTCGAGCTGATCCACGAGAACAAGAACTGCGATCCGGCGCCGCTCTTTCGGCCGGGCGTGAGGCGCCGCACCGGCGCGCTCGCGCGGCTCTCGTATACGTCGTGGCCGCGCGCCAACAAGCGCCCCGAGCAGGTGAAGTGCGCCAAGCGCCAGAAGCACCCGTTCTCGGTCATGCAGGAGAACCCGGAGCAGGACCAGGCGCCCGTGCCCGAGG
>JAYUYY010000576.1:0-4843 GCA_043752225.1 Sandaracinaceae bacterium
AGCCGAGCCATTTCTTCGGCTTGGCCATCCACACCATGAAGCGCATCAGCGGGCCGAGGTCGCGCTTGTACTCGGCGGTGACCTCGGCGCACAGCGCGCGAAAGCGCTGGGGATCGGCGATCGGGACTTCACCGGTGCCACCGATCACCAACGCTTTGAGGTTCTTGCTGCCGTAGATCGCGCCGAAGCCTTGGCGACCGAACGCGTGGTAGCGGTCGTTCATCACCGACGCGATGCGCGCGCAGCCCTCGCCCGCCGGCCCGATCGCGCTGACGCCGACCTCGGTCTTCTTGCCGTAGCGATCGCGCAGCGCATCGAAGGCCGCGGGCACTTCCATGCCCCACAAATCGAGCGCCGGCTCGACGCGCACCTCAGCGTCGCGGATCACGAGCACGCTCGGCTGACGCGCGCGACCGCGCACCATCAGGCCGTCATAACCGGCGCGGCGCAGCTGACTCGCGACGCTGCCGCCGGAGTTGCTGTCCGCCCACGTGCCGGTGAGCGGCGACTTGCCGACGATCTGAATGCGGCCCGAGAACGGAGTGCGCGCACCGGTCAGCAATCCGGAGACGATCGCGAAGCACGCTTCGGGCGCGAGCGCATCGGTGCCGACCGGAAAGTGCTTCCACATCAGGTACGCGCCGAGCCCGTAGCCGCCTAGGAACTGCCGATACACCGACTCGTCGATCGACTCGACGTGGTGCTCGCCGCTCGCGAGATCCACGTGCAACACGCGGCCGTGTGTTCCGTAGCGTGCGGCCGGTGAGCTAACGAGGGCGCTGGGCATGTGTGCTCGGAGTACTACGCGAAGAGCGTTGCAAACGTAACGCCTCGCGGGCGCTCGCTCGCGCGTAGCTCATCCGGCGAGCATACCGCCGCGGCGCGAACGGCGATGCTCGAGCGGCGTTTGCCCCGTCCAGCGCTTGAACGCGCGATGAAACGCCGCCGATTGCGAGAACCCGAGCAGGAACGCGATCTCGGAGAGACCCAAGTCGGTCGAGCCGACGTAGCGCAGCGACAAGCTCTTGCGCAGGTCGTCGAGCAAATCCTTGAAGGTCGTACCTTCGTCTTCGAGCCGGCGCGTGAGCGTGCGCGCGCTCATGTGCAGCTCGGCTGCGACACGCACCGCGCTCGGATTGCCGCCTTCGAGCTCTTTGAGCAACAGCTCGCGCACGCGTTGCGTGAAGCTCTGCGCGCGCGGCAGCTCCGCGACCAACGCGTCGGCGTGCTTGCGGATCAGCTCGTGCAGCTTGGGATCAGCGGTCGTGAGCGGATGCGCGAGCAAGCGCACGTCGAACACGAAGCCGCAGGTCGGCATGCCGAAGCGCACGGTGCCGCCCGGAAATGCGCGCGCGTACTCGGTGAGATTCGCGGGCTGCGCGTGCGTAAACCACGCTTCGAACGGCAACATCTCCGTCTCTTGATCGCGCAGCATTCCGGCGCCGACGTAGAACGCGGCCGCTTGAAAGTCTTCGCCCGCGCGCGGCAGCACCAACGTGGTCTCCAAGCGAATGACCGCACGCGGTCCTTCGATCTCGAGGCTGAACCTCAGCGCGTCGTTCACGAGCGCGAGGTAGCGCCCGAGCACTTCGATCGATTCGCCCCAAGTCCCTGCGGTGCGAGCGGCATACTCGAGCACGCCGTAGTCACCGCGCTCGACCTCGGCTGCGGCCTTGAGGCCGATGTCTTCGTCGCCCGTGAGCGCGATCCCGCCACGCATCAGCTCGAGCGCGAGCGGGATCGGCAGGCGCTCGTCCGGGTCCATCGCCCACAGCGGAGCAAACAGCTTCTGATCGAGCTGCGGATACTTGGCCAAGGCCTTTAAGAAAGGCCGGACCAGCCGCATCGAATAGCAGGGTTGGGATTCAGCTCCCGTCGGGGCTACCACGCGCGAAATCTGCCCTCATTCCCACGGTTTCCGCAACGTTGAACGCGATTTTTTGGCGGTTTCGGTTGCTCACCTGGCGGCGAAAGACAAGGCAGCTCAACCCCACTCCTACGCGGGACTGGCCTCGGTTGTGCATGTTTGGGCCAATGTCATGGCCTCGGACCGGCCGAGGTGATAGCGGAAGAGTGCAAGGGTGCAGCCGCCAAACGGGTGGCTTTGGGTCTGGTGGAAACCATGAGAGCGATAACTAACGGGCGCGCTGCGAGCGCGTCGGCGGCCCTGTATGTGGCGCTATGGCTAGTTTGCTTCAGCGCGCTGGGTTTCAGCGCGCTGGGTTGCAACGCCATCGACTCGTCGCTGCTCGCCCCGATCGCGGTGGCTCCGCCCGACCAGGACTCCGGCGTCGACGAGCACGGCATGAACCGACCCGACTCCGGCTTCCCGGATGGCGGCATCTCCGAGCAGCGCGATTGCCTGGGCCTGGACGAGCTCGACACCTGCGCGCGGGCGCATGCGCTGACGGTCTGCATCGGCCTCGAGTGCGCGCTGGTCGAGTGCACGGGCGCGTACGTCGATTGCGACCAAGACGGCGACAACGGCTGCGAGGCGACGCTCGACTCGCCCGAGCACTGCGGCTTGTGTGGGGCAGCGTGCACGCTGGCCAACGCGACGACGCGCTGCTCCGAAGGCGCATGCGAGCTCGATGAGTGCAAACCGGGCTTCGGCGACTGCGACACCAATCCGAGCAACGGCTGCGAGACCAGCCTGAAAACGCTCGACAACTGCGGCGCGTGCAACGCGACCTGTGATCCAGTCGAAAACGCCGTCGCGGGGTGCGCGACCGGCGAGTGCGGCGTGGGCGCGTGTGTCGGGCCGTTCGGCGACTGCGATGAGGGCACCGAAAACGGCTGCGAGGAGCCGCTCGCGAGCAACGACCACTGCGGCGGTTGCGAGGTCTCGTGCGAGCCCGAAAGCGCAGTCGGCGACTGCGCGAGCGGCGCGTGTGTGGTCGTGAGCTGCACCGGCGATCGCATCGATTGCAATGGCCTGCCGGCCGATGGCTGCGAAGCGACGCTCGACAGCGCCGACAACTGCGGCCGCTGCGGCGTGTCGTGCGAGCTCCCGCACACGATCAAAGCGCGCTGCGACACGACCGCGGGCGCGAGCTGCACGGTCGATCACGAGTGCCCATCCGGTGGGAACGGCTGCGTCGATGACGCGCTCGAGAACGGCTGCGCCGAGGGCTATGCCGACTGCAATGGCGTCGGCAGCGACGGATGTGAAGCGCGGCTCGACACGCTCAACAACTGCGGCGGCTGCGGCGACGCGTGCGCGATTCCGAACGCGATCACCAGCTGCTCGACCGGCAGCTGCGAGCTGGTCGAGTGCGAGCCGGGCTTTGCGCAATGCGATGGCGACGCATGCCAGCCGCTCGCGGATGACGAAGCCCATTGCGGCGCGTGCGATGCGGAATGCGCGGGTGACAAGCCCAACTGCTTTGGCGGCAAGTGCACGAGCGCGACCTGTCCCAGCGGCACCGCGGACTGCGACGACAATGGCTCGTGCGAAGCCGCGCTCAACGGAACGGCAGCGTGCGGCTTGTGCGATGTGAGCTGCGGGCCGTTCGCGCACGCGTCGGCGGCATGCACCAGCGGCCGCTGCACGATCGCGACCTGCGATCCCGGCTTCGATAACTGCGATGGCGTAGCGCCCAACGGTTGCGAGGTCGATCTGCACACACTCGACACCTGCGGCAGCTGCACCACGAGCTGCGTGATCTCAGGCGCCGAAGCCAGCTGCTCGAACGGCACGTGCACGTTCGTCGAGTGCAACCCCGCTCGCGGTGATTGCGAAGGCGGCCTCGCTGACGGCTGCGAGACCAACATCTCGCTGCCCGACCACTGCGGTGCTTGCGGGCTCGACTGCCGCGAGCTCCCGCACGTGCTGGCCGGCGGTTGCTTTGAGATGGAGTGCTCGATCATCTGCGAAAACGGCTATGCCGATTGCGATGACAACGAGACCAACGGTTGCGAAGAGAGCTTGTTCGCGGTGGGCACGTGCGGCAGCTGCGGCATCGACTGCGACGGGCTCGCGCACGTGGCGAGCGCCAGCTGCGGCCCGAACGGCTGCGAAGATCTGATCTGCGATCCTGGCTTTGCGAACTGCGACGGAATCTCGAGCAACGGCTGCGAGCGCTCCACGCAAACCCTCACCGACTGCGGCAGCTGCAACGCGCCGTGTGCGCCTGCGCGCGCGACCGGCGATTGCGCCGACGGCACCTGCGACATCGCCGAATGCGATCCGGGCTTCGACGACTGCGACAACTCCACGCAAAACGGCTGCGAGTCTTCACTGACCGATCCCGATACCTGCGGCACGTGCAGCAACACGTGCACCGAGGGCTGGGCCTGCACAAACGGCACGTGCTCGTGCACGAGCTCCGAGCAGTGCCCGAACAACCAAGAGTGTTGCAACGGCAGCTGCGTCGACACCAACGGCGTCTGCTCGTGGTGGCCCTGCCCAGTCGCCGCGACCAACCACCCGCTCACCAACTGCGGAGCCTGCGGCACGTATTGTCCGACCGCCCTGCCCGGGTCGCTATGGTGTTGCGCGGTTCCGCCGTGAGGCAGGACGAAAGCCTTCAGGCCGCGACTGCTGCCGGCTTCCGGAAGAGCTTGCGGTCGAACCACTCCACGGCGGGCGACGCGATGTAGATCGTCGAGTAGGTGCCGGAGAGGAAGCCGATCGCGAGCGCGAACGAGATGTCTTGGATGACGGGCGTACCCCAGATGAAGAAGCCCAGGATCGAGAGCATCGTGACGGTGGACGTGATGATCGTGCGCGACAGCGTCTGCGTCAGGCTCTGATTGATGATGTCGGTCATGTTCGCGTTGCGCGTGCGCGCGGTGTTCTCGCGAATACGGTCGAAGATCACGATCGTGTCGTTGATAGAGT
>JAYUYY010000577.1:0-11769 GCA_043752225.1 Sandaracinaceae bacterium
CGTGGTCACGCATGACGAGCGCATCGCCGCGCGCACCGATCGGCGCATCCACCTCGAAGCCGGCCGCATCGTCCCGGAGCCGAGCGCGTGACGCTGCGATTTTTCCTGCGCATGCTCGCGGCGCAATCGCGCGGTGCACGCGGTCGCTCGCTGTTCTTCATCGCCTGCGTCGCCGTCGGTGTCGCCGCGGTGGTCGGTGTCGCAGCGCACGTGGAGTCGGTAGAGCAAGGCATACGCCTGCGCTCTCGTGAGCTGCTCGGCGGCGATCTCGCGATCGATTCGCGCCAGCCACTGCCCGATGTGAACGCGTTGTTGGCGTCGGAGCTGGGTGATGCAGGTGCGAGCGTGCCGCGCGTGCTGGTGACGACGCTGCCCACCATGGTGCGCACCGAGCGCGGCTCGAGCCGCTTGGTGGAGATCAAAGCGATCGACACGACGCACGGTGAGTTTCCGCTCGCCGGCGCGCTCGAGCTCTCGCCCAAGCGACCGCTGCGCGAGCTGCTGAACGATCACAGCGTGCTGATCGCGCCGGCGATCGCCGAGGGCGAGAGCTTGCGCGCCGGCGATACGCTGCACGTAGGGGGCAAGCCGTTTCGCGTCGCGGGCATCCTGCAACGCGAGGCAGAGCCGCTGACGTTCTCGTTTACGTTCGGGCCGCGTGTGCTGATGACGCAGGCGGCGCTCGCGAGCACGGGCTTGCTCGGGCTCGGCCAACGCGTGCGCTACAAGGCGCTCGTTCGCTTGCCGAGCAGCGTCTCGAGCGCAGAGCTCGCGCGCTTGCAGGTTTCGCTCGAAGCGCGCATCCCCGGCGGCGGGACGAGCGTGCGCATCGAGACGCACGAAGACGCGCAACCCGCGCTGCGCCGCACGCTCGAGCGCGTGCAGAGCTACCTCGGCATGGTGGCGCTCTTGTCGCTGCTGATCGCCAGCGTGGGCGTCGCGCAGATCGTGAGCGCGTGGATCGCGCATGCCGCGCCGCAAACCGCGATCCTGCGTTGCCTCGGGATGCGCCCGCGCGAAGTGTTGCTCTTGTACTTGGGGCACGTGCTGTTGCTCGCGCTCGCGGGCAGCGTGCTCGGCGGCGCGCTCGGCGCGATGCTGCCCTCGCTCGTGCTGTCGGCGTATCCGGACCTGGCGCCCGCAGAGCTCTTGACCGGCATACCGATCGCGGCCGTCGCGCGCGGTGTGTTGCTCGGCGTCGGCGTCGCGCTGGCGTTTAGCTTGCCGCCGCTCACCGCGGTCTGGCGCGTGTCGCCCGCGCGCGTGCTGCGTGCAGAGGTCGCGCCATTGCCGGTGCCGCGCATCGTCCGCGTGCTCTCGGTCAGCGCGCTGGGCGCAGGCCTTTTGCTCGCGGCGTTTGCGCAGACGAAGAGCCTCATCACCGCGTTGAGCTTCGCGGGCGGCGTGACCGGCCTTGCGGGGATCTTGTGGCTCTTCGCGTACGGGCTGCTGCGCGGCGTCGGGCGTTTGCCGCGCGAGCGCTTGCCCGTGTTGATCTGGCAAGGCGCTGCTGCGCTCGCGCGACCTTCGGCTGGTACGACGGGCAGCATCGTCGCGCTCGGCATGGGCACGCTGGTCGTGCTGGGCATCACGCTGATCGAAGGCGTGCTCGCGCGCGAGATCATGACCGCGCTGCCGAAGGATGCGCCGAGCGTATTCCTGATGGATGTGCAGCCCGATCAGTGGCCGGAGGTCGAGCGCATCGTGCGCGCGGAGGGCGGCGCGCACGTTCAGAGCGTGCCTGTGGTGATGGCGCGCCTCGCAGCAGTCGCGGGCCGTTCCGTCGAGGTGCTCGCTAAAGAGCGCGAGGATCAGGCTGGCGAACGCGGCGACAAGGTGCGGCAGGAGAACCGCCCGCGCCAAATGCTGACGCGCGAGCAACGCATCACGACGCTGGCGACGTTGCCAGAGAGCAATCGGATCGTCGCAGGCGCGCTGTGGAGCAAGCCGGGCGCTGCGAACGAGATCAGCGTCGAGCAGGACTACGCGGCCGATCTAGGCGCTACGATCGGCACGGTGCTGCGGTTTGATGTGCAGGGCGTGCCGATCGACTTCGAGGTGACGAGCTTGCGCGAAGTGGATTGGCGCAGCTTCTCGGTGAACTTCTTTCTCGTCGCGGAGCCCGGTGGTCCACTCGACGAGGCGCCGCGCTTCGTGCTCGGCGCTGCGCGCATGCCGCCCGCTCGCGAGCAGCGCATGCAGGACGAGCTCGCACAGCTCTTCCCCAACGTCACGGTGCTGCGCGTGCAAGCGCTGATCGAGCGCGCGGCCGAGTTGCTCGAGCAAGTCGGGATCGCAGTGCGTCTGCTCGGCGGCTTCGCAGCGCTGACGGGCTTGGTGATTCTCGCGGGGTCGGTCGCTTCTACGCAGCTGCGGCGTGCGCGCGAGGCTGCGCTGCTCAAGGCGCTGGGGTTGACGCGTGCACGCGTCGCCGGCTTGTTCGCGGTCGAGTACGCGATCGGCGGTGCGGTGGCCGCGACGATCGCCTCGCTCGGCGCGTATGCGCTGGTCGCGACCTTTACGCGCAACGTGCTCGAGCTCTCGACGTCGCCTTCGTGGCGGGCGTGTGCGATCGGTTGGGTGGTGATCGTGACGCTGTCGATCGCGGCTGGGTTGCTGGCGAGCGCGCGAGCGTTGAATGCGCCGCCGCTCGCGGTGTTGCGCGAGTGAGCGGCTACTGCAAGAGCGCTGTGATCTCCGTCGATGCAGCCGCGCGATCGGCTTGTGCGAGCTGAGGCAACGAGCACGCAACGCCTTGGGGCTCGCGACCCAACTTGTCCTTGGCGTGAATCTTCGCTCCCGCTTTGATCAACGCCAGCACGCCTTCGATCCGGCAGCTCGCGGCTGCAAGATGCACAGGTGTGCCCGCATCCGGGTAGCCGAAGCTGAGATCGCCGGGACCGTCGCTGAGCGCGGACGGCTCGAGGCCCTTGGCGACGAGCTTCTCAATCAGCTGTGCGTTGCCTTGCATCGCCGCGTGATGCAGCTGCGTATTGCCGGCGAGATCTTTGATCAGGTGCGGCGGCGTCGCGACGCGCTTGGCGCGCGCTAAGAACCTCTGCCCTGCAAGCTCGTTGCAGCGCGACCGGCACTTGGCGATCACTTTGCGCGCCGCCGCGGGATCGGCGCCCAGCGTAAGCAAGGTGCGCACGAACAGCTCCGCTTCATCGACGGCGCGGTGACCTTGCAGGCCGTGCTCCTCGCTCACGCGGTGCGCGAGGATCGGCGCGCCCTCGCAGGTCGCGTTGACGTTGGCTCCGCTCAGCACCAGCGAGCGAATGTTCATGCTGTGCGCGTGACAGAGCGCGCCGTCGAGCGCCTGCGGATCGGACGCTACGCCTTGTTCGATCAGAAATTGCAGCATCGAAGCCGCGCCCGGCTCGCCCGAGGCTGCGGCGATCGTCAGCACGGTGTCGCCGCGCTCATTGGCAGAGCGTAGATCCGCGCCGTGCTTGAGCAGCATCTGCATATAAGAAACGTCGCCGCGCCGCGCTGCGCGAAAAGTCGCGAGCTGCAGCGGCGTTTCCTTCGCCGAGCCACCGACGCCCGCGCTGGCGCCCTTCTGTAAGAGCCATTGCGCGACGTCCCAACGCTCATTCGAAAGCGCGTACCACAGCGCGCTGTGCTTGTTCGAGTCGAGCTCGTCGATCGGCGCGCCCGCGTCGAGCAGACGTCGCAGCGCGCGGTCTTGGTTGAGGCTCGCGGCACGCGCCACCGACTTGATCGCCGGCGCGTCCTTATCGTGCGCGCGGTCGTACGGAAAGCCGTCTTGCAAGAACTGCGGAGCGACCGGCGCAGAAATTTTTGCTGGTTGCTCGAGCGCGGTCGCCGCCGAGGTCGCGAGTGGCAGCACTGAGGGCTGCACGACGGGCGCGTTGCGCACCTGCCACGTGTGGAATCCAAGGCCGATAAATAACACGACCAACGCTGCGAGACAGCCGAGCATGATGCGCAGCTTCTTCGCGGGATCGGGCGGCGCTTGGCCGCTTTCGCGCCGGCACAGCACGCAGCCGCCTGCAGCATTCGGATCGTAGCGAAGCCCGTGGATCGCGCAGCTCATGAAGAGGCTCGGGCGCTCGGGAGGTTGCGCACCGCCCGCATGGTTTCACCCTGGTTGGCGGGCGGAGCAGTGAGCCTCCGCAACTGCCGCATGGGGGTTTCCGAGTTTCCGAGATCCGTCCCCTATCTGCTCACGGGGCGAAGGGGGAGTCTTCGACGATTTCGAGCCAGGTGCCTTTGGCGGTTCGGACGAAGAAGCTGCGGAAGCCGTATTCGGGCTTGTCGGTGATGTCTTCTGCGATCTCGATGCCGGCAACTTCGATGCGCGCCTTGGCGGCTTCGAGGTCGGTCGTGCTGTATGCGATGTGGTCGATCGGCTTGCCACGCGTGTCGACCACCGTTTCTTCGGCGAGCAGATCCTCGGTGAGCGAGGCGTTGATGTGGTTCACGAGATCGATCGCCATGCCGTCGTACGCACCGCCTGAGATGGTCTCGAAGAACATGAGATCTTCGCCTTGAATGAAGTGCACGTGACCGAAGCCGCTGGTCGCAGGGCCTGGACCGAGCGCTACCTCCACGCGCGCGCCGCTCGGCGCTTGCACGTAGAAGTAGTAGGGCCCGAGCCCCGGGATCGCACAGGGCGCTATGCCGCTCGCGGCCTCGGGGCACTGATAGCGACCTTCCGGGTAGAGCGTGATGCCGAGCTCGAGCATTCGCATGAGCTCGCTCACGGGCATGTTGTTCACCCAACCGACGTGCTCGAGGTACGTGTTGAGCGCGGGGTCTGGCGCCGCGGCGACCTTCGTATAGAGGAACCACGCGCGCTCGGTGCGCGTGGCGTAGGTCAACGGGTCTCCTTCTTCATCCTCGCAAAACGGCTCGCGCGTTGCATCGAAGAAGATCTCGAAGAACGCGAGGTCCGCTTCGGGATCGGTGGTGTTGAAATGCACGTGGTGAAAGTGCATCGCGGCATCGCCCGCGACGGTGCGTGGCGCGCACGCGCGCGGTGCGGCGGCATCAGGCTCCGCAGCATCGGGCCGCGCACCATCATCGCTCGCGTCGAGTACGTCGCCGTTCATTCCTCCGGACCCGCCTGTGCCCGGCATCGCGCCTGCGGAGCCATCGCGGCCACCCGCGTCATCCGACGCGTCTTTGCCTGCGTGCTCCATCGTCGTTGCCTGCGTCGCGTCGTCTTTCGACGTGCACGCGGTCACGCACCAAAGCCCTAATACTGCGCACAGCCCCCATCGCGCCGATCTCATATCGAGAGGGAGTAATCGAGTCGAGCAGAACGAACAAGGCCTCAAAAGTGGGTCTAGCTAGCGGGCGAACGCGGCGCGCGTTACCGTCCGCGCATGCTTCGAAGCGCTCTTGTTTCCTGTGCCTTGATCCTGCTCATCACCGCGTGCGAATCCAGCAGCAAAGCCGGCCCCGATTCCGGCGCCGATGCCGGCCGCCAAGGTGGCGATGACAGCGGCGCCATGCAGACCCCCGACGCCAGCGCGCTGCACGACGCCGCGCTGCCGCGCGACAGCAGCACCGCAGAGCCTGATAGCAGCCTGCCGAACGAAGATGACGCGGGCGCTGCGTGCAGCGGCGATGATTGCAACGGCGCTACGTGCGCGCGCGACGCGCAATGCGCGAGCGGTCAGTGCGTGGACAGCGTGTGCTGCGATGCGATCTGCGAAGGCGCAGGGTACGGCTGCTCGGCGTGCACGGAGGCGAAGACCGGCATCGCGGATGGAACGTGCGCGCCGGTCGCTTCCGGCACGATCTGCCGCGAATCCGCAGGCGGCTGCGATTTCGCCGAGGTTTGCGATGGCGCGTCACTCGCATGCCCGGGCGATGTTTGGTTGCCCAGCGGCATCGTGTGCCGAGCGGTAGAAGACGTGTGCGACGTCGTGGAGAGCTGCACCGGCGACGCGCCCGAGTGCCCCGAAGACGAGGTGAAGCGCAACACGGCGATCTGCCGACCCGCAAGCGGACCGTGCGATCTCGAGGAGCGCTGCAACGGCAGCTCGACGCACTGCGGCAGCGACGCCGTGCGCGCGCAGGACGTCATCTGCAACCCGTCCTCGGGAGAAACCTGCGACGCGCCGGACGTCTGCGACGGCGTCAACAAGACCTGCGCGGCGACATACTTGGCCGGCGTCGAATGCCGCGCTGCGGTCAGTGCGTGCGACATCGAGGAGCTGTGCACCGGCGCGAGCGCCACGTGCCCGCCGAACACCGTGCTGTCTGCCGGCATCGTGTGCCGCGCCTCGGTGAACCTCAGCTGCGATCCGAGCGAGAGCTGCGACGGCGTCTCGCAGTATTGCCCCGCGAATTTCGAGACCTGTCCGTAAGCGCGCGGCACCACTCGCGAACGCCGATCGTGGCACTATGCGCGGGATGAGCCGCAACACCGCGCGTCCGCTGCAACGCTGCCTGCGAGCGATGCGCCCGACACGCGGGTCGGCGCTCGCGCTGCTGATGACGCTGCTCGGTTGTGGAGCGGATCGCGTGCAGGACGCGCCCGAACAGCACGCCGAGCTGCGTGCACCGGCGGCGACGCCCGAAGCCGTTTCCGAGCACGCAACCGCGTCCGGCGATGGCATTGCGTGGGGCGAGCGCATCGCGTGGCGTAGTTGGGAATCCGCGTTGAGTGCGGCGCAGTCGGAGGGCAAGTCGATCTGCGTGGTCGTCTATACGGAATGGTGCCCTCGCTGCAAAGAGCTGGCACCGGTCTTTTCTCTGCCTGCAGCCGTCAGCGCGGCCGAAGGCCTTCTGATGGTGCGTCAGGATCAAGACGCAAGGCCTGCGTGGTTGCAGGAACAGCTGGGCGCGTATGGCGGCTACGTGCCGCGCATATTGTTCGTGGGGCCGGACGGCAAGGTTCGCGAGAAGATCCAGAGCGGGCATCCACGCTATCCGTACTTTTACGGCGCGTTGATCGCGGACCAACTGATCGCGAACATGCGCTCGGCACGCGGCGGCTGAGGTTTGAATGACCGGATCGCAGACAATCGCAGTGCGCGTTAGCATCGCGCCATGAGACCTGCCCTGCTGATCGTGATCGCTCTCGCTTCGACCTTGCTCGCCTGCGGTGCATCGAGACCCAAGCACTCGCTGAGCTGCCGCGACAAGATCGACGACTGCATGGAGGAGTGCACGCTCGATCCGCACACGCAAGACACATGCTTTGCAGGCTGCCGCAGCACGATCGCTTGCGACTAGCTCCTAGCAAGAAGCTCGCGCGACGGAGATCGCGTGACAGCGTCCTGGATCGCTTTTCCACGCGCGTGTGGCCGCGACGCGCATCGCAGCGGAGTCGCCGGTGCACAGCAGCTGGATCGAATCGTTCAGAGAAGATTTGAGCGCGGCGCGGTCCGGTAGCACGCGAGCCGTCATGCGTGCGACGGCGTCGGCGGGATCGAACAGCTCCACACTCGGCAAGAGCGCTTGGATACGTGGTCGCATCGCCGGGTAGTGCGTGCAGCCGAGCACCACGAGATCGACGTGCTTGAGCGGCTCAACGATTTGCGTCAGATCACGCGCCGCCAGCGCTGAGTCCATCCGCGCGTTCTCGATGTGCGCGGACAGCGGTTGCGCGATGCGCTGCGTGACCTCGTGACCCGCTGCGAGCAGACCGCGCCGGTAGTGGCCGGCGCGAATCGTGCGGATGCCGCCGATCACTCCGATGCGCATCGCGGGTCGCGCTGAGAGCTCCGCGAGCGTGGGCGCGATCGTGCCGAACACCGGCAGCGATGTCGCGAGGTCCGCGATCACGGTGGAGGCCGCGTTGCACGCGATCAAGATGTGGGTCGCACCGCGCGCTTCCAACGTCGCGATCACGCGGTCTACGCGCAGCGCGAGCGCCGTGCGCGAGAGCTTGCCGTACGCGGTCGCGCCGGTGTCGGAGAGATAGAGGATCGGTACGCGAATGCCGTGGCGGCGTAGCGCGGCTACGCAGCCAAGGCCGCCGATCCCCCAATCGAGCACGCCCAGCGTGACGTGCGTAGCGTGCGTAGCGTGCGTAGCGCGTGTCGCGCTCATCGCGGAAGCGGCCCGCTATCCAGCGCGATCACGCGCTTGCGCGGCGTCACGTGCAGGTCCTCGATCGGCCGGCCCGGGAACCAGTGGTCGAAGCAGGCGCGATACTCGGCGACGTCGCGAATCGGGTGGCGTTTCAGCATGCGCAGCCAATCGGGATGCGAGGTCAGTCGTGCCACATCGCGATGGAAGCGGCGATCGCGGAGCGGTCGCAACACGTGCCCCAGCGCTGCGCGCGTGAGACGCAGCGCATCGGCGGACGTGGCTTGCTGCTTCACCATGTCGACGATCAGCATGCGTCCACCGGGTTTCAAGACCCGCAGCACCTCGGGCAGGGTCGCATTCCAGTCCAAGTATCGAAACGAAAGGAACGAGATCACCACATCGAACGCGTGGTCAGGGAAGGGCAGGGCGCTGTCGGCAAGGGTGGCAAAGCGCAAATGCGGCACTGCGCGGGTGCGCGCCTGCGCGATCGCGATGAAGCGCGACGACACGTCCACGCCCACGCCGCTGTGGATACGTGATTGGAGCGCCGTGAGCAGCGCGCCGTTCCCGCAGCCGATATCGAGCACGCGGGGCGGTTCTCGTTCTTGGTTGCGCAGCGCGGCAAAGCGACGCTCGAGCCAATGCCACTCGTCGCGACGCATGCGAATGTCGGTAAACGCGCGGTCATACAGCTCGGCAACTGGGTCATACGCGGCTGTGTTCGCTGTGATGTGGTCGGTGGGCATCGGGGATCACTGCGGTCGTGAGTCTGGCAGTCGCGCGACGATGCCGGAAGCTGCCGTCACCCGTGCCGAGTGCAGGGTGTACAGTCGGCGCCGATGACTAGCGAGCCGCCCAGCAGTAAAGCAGCCCAACCGTCGACGCGGGTTGGACAGTTCATTCAGACGTATGCGTCGTTCATGTCGTCGTTCGTGATCGGAGCGGCGGGCCTCATCGCGACTTCGATCTGGCAGTATCGCCAATCCGAAACGGCGCGGCAGACGGCGGATTCGCAGCAGAAGATCGCGAAGACTCAAGCGGAGAACAGCTGGCGCATCCAACGCGCCGAGATTCTGTCCAAGAACGTGACAGTGCTGTCGTCCGGCGGGGAAGGCACGGTTGAGCAGCGGTATGGCGTGTTGCTTTCGCTGACGCGCGGCAACCTGCTCGATCCGGAGCTGGCGGTTTCGTACGCGCTCGAGCTCGGCAAGCAGAACGCCGACTACATGAAATCCGTGCTGGTGACGGTCGGCGACAAGAGCTACGGGCGGCTCGCCGGCGCCTTCGAGCTCACGTGCGAGCAGCGCTTCGGCTTCGCTCGGAATGTCGAGGTGTGCAAGCCCGACGCGTATCTCGGACGCGCGCGCGCCATCGCGCAGCTGTTCGCAGACGAGATCGATAACGCGCAAGCCTTGAAGCAGGCGGGGCCGATGAAGCTGCTGAACGACGAGCACGACGTTCAAGCCTCGCCCTCGCGTTTTGCGTGGTTGTTCGCGCCGTACCTGAGCTCGCTCTACGACCGCCGGCAGTGGCACGAGATCGACGCGTTCGAGAAGTACTCGCCCGGCGCACGGCTGGTCTCTTCGCTCGTGCTCGCTCCGACGCGGCGCAACGAGCTGGTGTCGACGAGCGAGGTCGTGGTCGTCGACAAGTTCCACGACGCGCGCGCATTCGGCTTGGTCAACTACATGCTCGGCAACACCTGCGACGCCGAGTGCAAAGGCCGACTGGTCGACATCATGATCACCCACCACACCGAAGTCGCAGGGCGCTTCGATGCAGGGTTGGTCAAGCTGCTGCACCTGCCGCGCACCGACGCGGGCATCGCGCTCGGCCGCATCCACACGCGCTTGCTCGCGTGTCAGGTCGAAGAGGACGACGTCGCAGGCCTGCGCGACCACGTGCTCATCCCAGCGCTCGAGGCCGCGATCGACAAGCCCGAGCCGGACAAAGTGAAGGTCGAGGAGCTGCTCAGTCTGCTCGTGTTGGCGCCCGATCCGCCGGCGGCGATCGGTGGCGTCTCGACTCCGCAAACCACGCGCTGGCAAGCGGCGATCGACAAGACCAAAGCGCTCATGGCCGACCAGTTCCGGCGCGTGTTCGACGTGCGCCGCGCGGCCGCGCAGGCATCGCGCAGAAACCCGCCTGCGCAGCTACGCCAAGCCATCTTTTGCGACGCACCCCTGCTCTCACTCGAGTCGACGGATCTGGGCGAGCGCTAGCGCGCTGAACTGCACGCCAATGCCCGGAGGCGCCGAGTCCATGTCATGCGAATCGCGCAGCCAGCGCACGATGCCGCGCGCGTGAAGCTCGGGGCCGGCAGGCAGCGAGAAGCGCAGGCCGATCTCACAGCCGATCGGCGGGAGCGTGTGGGTCGCGACGAACAGGCCGCCTTCGGAGATGTCCGAGGTGACGCCGGTGAAGGTGCTCGAGTCGCTCTCGAAGCCAACGCCCAAACAGACTTCGACGCGGCGCGTTGCGCGATGCTGTCCGCGCGAGCTGCGCGCAGGCGTGCTGAGGTCTTCAGCAGGCGTCGTGGTTTCTTCAAGCGGAGCAGCGGTGACTGGCTCGGGCCGCGCGTAAACGAGCGTCGCTGCCTCTGACAGAGGTCCGGGTGGAAGAACGGGTGATCTCATGGTGTGGATCGAGAGAGTGGTGCGCGCGAATGCTAGCGCGGGAGACGCGCATGCGCGTCGGCACGAATGAGCCATGCGAGCGCGTGCGATGAAGCGCCCGCTGCGCCATCTGGCAGCGCTTTGAACGACATCTAAGGTGCGAGCGCCGCGCATGCCTTCTGATCGCCGCGCGCGCACATGCCCTCGACCGTGACGCGCGCGTGGCGCGCCCACACTGCGTCGTTGATCGAAGCGTCCCACGCGTGTGCGTAGCGCAGCTTCAGCTGTCGCGCGCGCTCGGCGTCGACCTCGATCAGGTTCCGCTGCTCTTCGGGATCGCGCTTCAGGTCGTAGAGAAACGCGATGCCTTGAACGTAGTCCTGGACGAGCTTGTAAGAGCCCGAGAGCAGGGCGCCCTGACGAGTCGTCTCGTACGACGAGTACACCAGCACATCGCGGTCGGCGCGCTCTCTGCCATTCAGGATCGGAGCTAGGTCTTGGCCGGCCGTCGAGACGCTGATCCCGGCGGCCATGCGCAGCAGCGTCGGCGCGAGATCGATCATACCGATGCGCGTGTCGTAGCGACCGACCGGAATGTCCGCGCCGTGCAGCACGACCACGGTGCGCAGCACGTCTTCGTCGAGCCAAAAGGCGTGGCCGGTACGGCCGTGATCGTCGATCAGCTCGCCGTGATCGCTGTGCACGAGCAAGATGCCGCGGTCGAAAAATTGGTGCCGTTCGAGCGCGTTGGCGATGCGACCGATCTCCCGATCCGTCGACCAGACCTCTTGGGCGTAGCGCGAACGCGCATCGCGCTTTCCGGAGAACGGCGTGTCCGCGCGCGGGATGTATTCCGCGTGCGCATCGAGATAGTGGATCCAAAGAAAGAACGGCTTATCCGCTGCGACGAGGCGCTCGAGCTCGCCGAGCGCGCGCGGCGTGATCAGCGGCCCGGTCACCGTGAGCTCCGACATGCCTTTAGGAGGCTCGACGGTGACGACGTTCTGAAGGCCTTCGGAGGCGATCCAGGAATCGCCCTTCGCCCACCATCGATACAGCACGACCGACGTATCGAAGCCCGCGCTGCGCAGCCGCGCCGCGATCGACGGATCGGCACCGAGGTCGCGTTGCCATTGGA
>JAYUYY010000578.1:0-4834 GCA_043752225.1 Sandaracinaceae bacterium
TCGAGCACCAGCTTGCCGACTGGATAGTCGAGCTCGCGCGCGAAAATCAGCGCCGTGCTGAGCGCACGGACCGCCGGGCTGCTGATCATCAGCTCAGGCGCGACGCCGCGCTTGTGGACCAGCCGCGCCATCGCCGGCGCGTCGCGATAGCCGCGCGGGTTGAGCGGGCGATCGATGTCGGCCAGCTCCTCAAAGGCTTGATCGGACTTCGCGTGGCGGACGAGATAAAGGGTTCGCATAGGCGCTGCCAGGCCGGGTTGGACGACGGCTAGCACCCTACACCGCAACCGCCTGCTGTTTCAAAAAGCCAGCGATTCCGGGCTGATAGAACCGGGTTTCGGGAGCTTATCGAGGGCGTCCACGAGCGCTACGTCGAGCGCACCCAGCGTCTCTTGCAGCGTCTGGGTCCCCGTGAGCTCCGCGATCAGCTCAGCGGCGTCGGGAACGCTGCTGCCCGGCAGATAACGCGGATAGCAACGGCGCATCGCGCGCACCGCCCGTCGCTCACCGCGCTCTTCGTGCATCGCGATCAGATGCTCGCGGCACAACGCCAAGCGTTCGTGCAGCGTGGGCGCTGCGAGCTGGCCCTTTTGATCCAAGCGCGAGCGCGCCTCGCGAAAGATGAACGGGTGCTCCATCGCGCGCCGGCCGATCATCACGCCTGCGCAGCCGGTGCGATCGAGCGCGCGCTTGCAGTCGTTCGCGGTCCGGATGTCGCCGTTCACGATCACCGGGATCGACACGACCTCGCGCACACGCGCGGCCCAGCTCCAGTCGGCCTCGCCCGTGTAGCCGTCCTTCGCGGTGCGGCAGTGGATCGCGATCGCGCGCACGCCTACGTCTTGCAAGCGCCGCGCGAGGTCAATGATTGGCATCGCCATCGCGCCCTCATCGCCCCAGCCGATCCGCGTCTTCACGGTCACGGGCAGTGCGACGTGTGAAACCACCATGCGCGCCATCGCCACCATCGCATCGGGCGAGCGCAGCCAGCCTGCGCCTGCACCGCCGCGCGCGATCTTCGGCACCCAGCAGCCGCAGTTGATGTCGATGTACGCGGGTGCAGCGCGCTCCGCGATCGCAGCGGCTTGCGCGAGGTGCGCTTCGTTGGAGCCGTAGATCTGAATCGCGGTCGGCGTGTCGTGCGCGGCGAGCGCGATCTTCGCGAGCGCTTCGCGTTCACTCGTGATCAGCCCTTCGGCGTGCACGAACTCGGTCACGCAAATATCGGCTCCGCGCGCACGACACACCGCGCGAAACGCCGCGTCCGACACCTCTTCCATCGGCGCGAGGATCACGGGCCGCGACGCAAACGCGCGATCGAAGTCGAACATGCGGCCGCAACCCTAGCTCATACCCGGCCGTACTGCAGAACGGTCATCCGCTCATCGCCGAGCGAGCGCTGCGGCGGAGTCGAGAGCGCTCGTGGGTAGAAGCATTTTTCTGAGATGCCGCTTTCCAGCGCGGAAAGCTCGCGGCATTGTTGCAGCCAGGATCTGCGCGGCTGCCTGCAATGCTGGACTGGGACGACCTTCGAACGTTTCTCGCCGTTCACCGCGCCGGCACGCTGGCGCGCGCAGCGTCCGCGCTCGAGATCAACGCGACCACCGTCGGTCGCAGGCTCGTCACGCTCGAGGAGCGCGTCCACACGCGGCTCTTCGATCGCACGCCGGACGGTTACGCGCTCACCGCGGCGGGCCGCGACTTGTTGCCGCGCGCCGAGCGCATGGAGCACGAAGCGCTCGCGCTCGAGCGCGAGGTGCTCGGCGCCGATCAGCGGCTCGCCGGCAGCGTACGCATGACCGCGACCGAGATGATCGCGACGCGCTTCATCATGCCCCAGCTCCCCATGCTCAGCGCGCGCCATCCCGAGATCACGCTCGAGCTCGAGTCCAGCAACCGCAACGTCAGCCTCACGCGCCGCGAAGCCGACATCGCGTTGCGCCTGGCGCGCCCGCGCGAAGAAAACGTCGTCACGCGCCGGCTCTCCGACATCCCGCTCGCGCTCTACGCCGCGCCTGCGTACTTGAAAGCGCGCGGCACGCCGAGCAATCCCGAAGCGAGCTTGGCCGGACACTCGGTGATGATGTTCGCGGCCTCACGCGCGTTTCGAGCCGAAAACTCCTGGCTCGAGCCGCGGCTCGATGGCGCGAGCGTCGTGCTGCGCTCCGACAGCGTGAGCTCGATCTTCGCGGCGACGATTGCGGGTGTTGGGATCGCGCTCTTGCCGTGTGCAGTTGCGGGTCGCGACGAGCAGCTCGTGCGCATCCAGACCACCACCGCGCCCGAGCCGCGCGTGATCTGGCAAACCGTGCACGAAGACCTGCAGAAGAGCGCTCGCGTGCGCGCGGTGCTCGACTTCCTCGCCGACATCTTGGCGCGCGGCACGGCCTGAGCTTCAGCGCTCCTGCACGAACACGAACGCACCCTTCTTGTTCGCGATCACGAGATCGAGCAGCGCGTCTGCGTTTACGTCGCCGACCGTGATCTGCGTACCGATGCCGGAGTCGTCGTCGATCAGCGCGGGCTCGTACCGCACGCCCGCTTGATCGCGCACTAGGCGAAACCAGTACAGGCGCGCGTTGTCGCCGAAGTCGGGATCGCCTTCGGGCACGTGGCCCCAGTGGCGTTCGCCGGTGATCAGATCTTGCAACCCATCGCCATCGAGATCGGCCATCGCCAGCGCGTGCGGCTCGTGGAGGACCACCTCCGCATCGGCGGCAGGCACTGCACCAGACACGATCACGTGCTCCGCAAACGTCGCATCCGCGCGTTGCTCGAACCACGCGAGCCCATACCCGTGCGCGGACAACGTCGCGATGACATCGGTGTCGCCATCGCCATCGACATCGTCGCCGAACATTTGACCGCCGCCCAATCCAAACAGCTGCTCGTGCCGCCTCCACACGCCGGTGAGCTCCGCAGGCTGTTGCCACCACGCGGTCGCTTCGAGCACTTCTTTGCGTCCATCACCGTCGATGTCCGCTGCGCCCAGGCCGTGCGTGAACGGAACAAAACCGCGGTCATCGGAGAGCGCGTGCACGTCCCACATGATCTCCGGCTCGATCGCCGGCACCGCAAAGCTGAGCTTGCCTCCGGATGCGAAGAGCAGCTCGGGCTCTGAGTCGCCGATCAGATCCAAGAGCTCCGGTGACTCGGTGTCGACCGTCGCGATCAACGGGCGACGCAGCCAATCACCGTCGCGCGCTGCGCTGCTGAGGCCAGGGTTTGCAAACCACGTCGCGAGCTCGCCTGGGAAACCGACCATCAGCACATCGAGCGCGCCATCACCATTGAGGTCGCGCGTCCATTGAAAGAAGCAATCCGAGTACCCGTAGATGTCGGCGAGCTGTGCAGGCCAAAGCTCGTGGCGTTCGGTGAAGTCGGGACCTGCATACCAGTGCGGGCCTGCGATCACGTCGGCGTTTCCGTCCGCGTCGAGATCGCCGTTCGCCGCGCCCTCGCAATAGAAGTCGCGATGCAGCGTGATCTTGCGGAAGCTCAGCGCGACACCGGGCTGCGCTGCATCGGCCGTATGCGCATCGGCGCTGGCATCGCGAGCGTCGCTCGCATCGAGCGCGGCAGCTGCGTCTTCGTTTTCATCTGCCGCGCTGGTACACGCGCAAAGCACGGAAAGCATGAACGCACCCAACGTCGAGCCGCGCGTGGCGTTCATGGTCGGAGCGTAGAGCTTTCCGTAGGTCACGGCAGCGGACGGCGGATCTCTGCCGTGAATACCCCCTTTGGGAGGTACCGGCGCGACGAAAAACCGGTTCAGGCGCAAGCGCGGAAAACGTTAGGCTGCGGCGATGGCGCGAGAAGATTTTCGGTTGTCGTATCCGTTGCGCGTGCGCTGGGCCGAGGTCGACCCGCAAGCGGTCGTATTCAACGCGAACTACCTCGTTTACTTCGACGTCGGCGCGACCGAGTACTGGCGCGCGATCGGCTTCGTCTATCCCGACGGTTTTACGAAGCACGCGATCGACATGTTCGCGGTGAAAGCGACGGTCGAGTACCACTCGCCTGCGCGCTATGACGACGAGCTCGATGTGCTCACGCGCGTCACGAAGATCGGGCGCACGAGCTTGCGGTTGGCGCTGGAGATCCACCGCGGCGCGGAGCACCTCGTGAGCGGCGAGCTGGTGTACGTGGTGACCGACGCGACGACGCGTGCGCCCACGCCCGTGCCGGCGGTGCTGCGCGAGGCGATCGGCTCGTATGAGAAGGTTGCGCCGGAGAAGTGAGAGAGAGAGGGGCGATCGGTAGGCTGGCGGTCTCGCGGGTTGGGGATGCCGGGGGTGCGGGACGCGCGGCTTGCACTTACGGCGGTGGAGGCAAGACGACTCGACCTCCGTACGCCGCGCAAGCCGCGCTCGGACACGCATGCCAAGTGGAGCCGAGGTCGCAAGCACTTGGCATGCGTGTACGCCCTTACCCCCGGCATCCCCAACCCGCGAGACCTTAGATTTTTCAAAGTCCCTGCGTCGCAAGGCGCGCGAATCGACTGCATGTTCTGAACCCAACGCGCGATACTCCAGTGCACCGGAGGCACAGTGAGATTCTTGGTCGTGATGGTAGCGCTCTGCGTTTTGACCGCGGTTTCTGTGACGCTCTGGTTCCGCATGAGCACGCGCATCAGTCGCATCACGCTTGAACGTAATCCTGAGCTCGCGAATCTCTCACGATTTGCTGACCTGTCCTCCTGGAAGGGCGGATTGGCGATTCGAGACCACCTGGCTGAGGTCGACCGACGCGCGGCCCTAGACCCGGATCTCCGTTCGCTGCGGCGTCATCGCCGAATTGCCTCCCTCGCGACGGGATTTTTTGGCATTCCGCT
>JAYUYY010000579.1:0-11752 GCA_043752225.1 Sandaracinaceae bacterium
GCTCGGCATCGCGCCCAATCCGCCGAGCGAGATGCAGGCTTGGCTGGTGCAGGTCACGACCCATCTCGAGGCGCGCGAGCGGGCGAGCACGGCGATCGCGAGATCGATCGCGACCTGCAACAGCTCGGCGAAGGCGAAGCGCTGGCGAGCGATTTGCTCGATCAAGACGTCGACCAGCTGCACGCGCGCGTCGAGCAGGTCAACGAGGAGCTGCTCCGCATCAGCGACGAGCACACCAGCGCGGTGCGCGACCTCGGCGCGACCGAGCGCGGCCTGTCGCAAATGGCGCAAGGCGAGCTGGCGGCGGATCGCGCGGTGGAGCTCGAGCACGAGCTGCGCGGCCTGCGCGAGCAAGTGCGGCGCTACACCCGCGTGCGCCTCGCCGCACAGCTGCTCGCGTTGGTCGTGCGCCGCTACCGCGAGCAGCACCAAGCGCCGATGGTTCAGCACGCGAGCGCGCTCTTTGCGAGGCTTACCTGCGGGCGGTATCCGCGGCTCGAAGTGAGCTACGACGCGAGCGATGAGCCGGCGCTGGTCTGCGTCGACGACACCGAGCGCCGGGTGCTGGTCGAGGCGTTGAGCGATGGCGCACGCGATCAGCTCTATCTCGCGCTGCGCCTTGCCAGCCTAAAACGCTTCGCCGAGCGCGCGGAGCCGCTGCCGCTGGTGCTCGATGACGTGCTCGTGCACTTCGACGACCAGCGCGCGACCGCCGCGCTCCAGGTGCTCGCCGAGAGCGTCGACAGCATGCAGGTGATCTTTTTCACGCATCACGCCCGCTTGGTCGAGCTCGCGCTCAAAGCCTTGCCGCGCGAGCGGCTGGTCGTGCACGAGCTCGATCAAAGCTCGACGCGCAGCCCGACGTTGGGCAGCACGATCGCGGGCTGATAGTCGACCTCGCATTCGATCTGGAACCCTCCGCCGATGAAGCAATCGCGCTTGGTCGCTTCGCGCGAGAACGTGATGTTCTGCACGCCGATCGTCGCGGTCATCGGTGCGAGCGCGGTCTCGAACCGATAGCTCACGTGCAAGTCCGCGCGAAAGAACGATGGCAATCTCAGCTCGTGGCGCTCGTAGCGCCCCTGGATCTGGTCGTAGAAGGTGTTGACCGCGCTCTTGCCGCTGCGGAAGTGCACGCGCGTTCCGGTGCTGAAGCCGCCGCCCCAGTCGTAGCCGAGTACGAGGTTCATCAAGTGACGCACGTCGAACTGCGGCGTGAACGGCGTGCCGTCCGCGGCGTTCGCGTTTGCATAGCCGAGCGTGTACGTCAGCAAGCCGCTCAGTCGGCTGCCGAGCTGCGTGCGCGCGAGCAGCTCGAGGCCGTACGCCGCGCCATCTCCGCGCGGCAAGCCACCGTTTTCGCAGATGCTCTCGAACTCCGTTGCGCGCGGATCGTTGATCGTCGGATCGCTATTGCCCGCGCAGTCGAGCACGAGCTCGAGGAACACCATGTCCGAGAAGTGATGAAAGAAGCCGGTCGCTTCGAGCTTCAGTGCTCCGACCTCGAGCGACGCACCCGCTTCGCTCTGGATCGCGCGCTGCAAGCCCACGTCGAGCTCGATGTCGGCGATACCCGGAACCGGCAACGGTGACGCCGCGCTTTGATGCGCCGTGCCCGCGCCCGCATGCAGCTCCAGCTGCTCGAAGGGCTTCACGCGAACGGTGAGCCGCGGATCAACCGCTTGCTCGGATTCACCCGCGATCAGCCACAAGTCACTGCGCACGCCGCTCTCGATCGAGACGTGCCGCGTGCGCAGGAGATCGAGCTCGGCGTAGATCCCGAACGCGCTGCGGCTCGGCCGATCGCGCAGCGGTGCACGCCGGATGAACTCTTCCGGCCCGAGCTCGAACGCCATCGGCCCGACATCCGGTAAGTAGCAATCCGGGGGGCGCGGGATCTCGTCGCACATCGGTCGCGGCGCTACGACGATCGGCGGTTGGTCGAGCGACGCGAGCTTGCCCTCCATGTCCGCGCCGAGCCGCAGCCGCGTGTCGGCGTTGATCTCTTGCTCCACGAACACCGACGGACCCACGCGTACGGTCTCGGCCGTGAGCTGCTGTCCGAGCGCGCCGCGCTCATAGCCGACGTACAGCACCGAGCCCAGCGTGAGATCGCGGTACTGGTGCGTGATGCGCCCGACCACGCGGTGAAAGGAGAGCGCGATGTCGTCCTTCGGCTCGCTGAGCGTTCCCAGCGCATCGAACGCTCCAAACGCGTGCACGACAGCTTTCGTGCGTGCACCCGAGCTGCTCGAGCCGAGCGGCGTGAACATGCGCAGCTGATAGTCGCCGTACTCGAGCGCCACGTCCGCACCGACCGCTGAAAGCCACAGCCCGGGAAACCCGAAGCGCGCGTGCGCTGCGGCCCAGGTGATGCCCTGCGTGTGCACGAGCGCTTGTGCATCGATCGCGCGCAGCTCGAGCTCGCCGTAGTCAGGCGGCGCGAGGTCGGGCGCGTCGTAGACGATCACCGCGCCGAGCCGCCGGCCGTAGCGCGCGGGCGCCACCGCAGCGTGAAAGCGCACGCCCGACACGAGCGACGGATGCGCGATCCAAGGTCCGAGCGCCAAATGCGAGAACACCGGAACCGGCGCGCCATCGTAGATCTCGATCGTGCCTGCCGGCGGCGCGCCGCGGATGATCAAATAGGGCACGCCGCTGAACACCGGCAGCGCAGCCGGCATGCTCTCGGCGATCGAGAACGAATCGCCCTGGGTCGCGCGCAAGGTCGTGATCTCGCGCCTGCCCGCGACGCGCTCCTCGGCGCTGTTAGGCGCTTGGACGTGCGCGCGCGCGCCGAGCTCTGTGTCGTCCGCGCGCAGCGTGCTCGTGATCGACGCGAGCAGCACGAGCGCACACGCGACCACGCGCGCATGTGCCAACTGAGTTGCGCGCCCGATCACGCGCATCGCGCTGCTGCTAACGCGCTCCTGCGTTCTCTTGCGCGAATCGCTGCAAGAGCTCGCAGTACCGCGCTTCACCCCGTCGACAGGCACGTGCAAAGTAGTCGGCGGCAAGGCGAGCATTTTTCGGCGCACCGACTCCGAGTTGGTGACTGACACCGATATTGCCGCAGCCGCGTCCATCGCCGAGCTCACACGCCTTCTGATTCCACATCGCGCCGAGCGTCGCGTTCGCGGTCACCCCTTCGCCGCGCGCAACGAGCTCGCCGAGCAGCGTACAACCTCGCGCTTCGCTTGCGTCGCAAGCCTTCTGCATGAACGCCACCGCGCGCTCGGCATCGCGCTTCACCCCGTCACCGTTGCGATGCATCAGCCCCAAGTTGAGACATCCAAGCCCGTCATCACCCTGGCAGCCGGCTTCGGAGCGCGCGTACGCTTGCTCGACGTCGCGCGTTACGGCGCTGCCCGTGAGGTACACGGCGCCCAGTCGACTGCAACCTCGCGCAGCGCCCGCCTCGCATGCTTGCCGATACAGATCGAGCGCGCGCTGCACATCACGCTGCACGCCCAGCCCATCTTGGTACATCAGCCCGACCTGCGCGCAGCCCGGCGCGTGTCCCGCGCCGCACGCGCGGTGATACAGCTCGAGCGCGCTTGCAAAGTCCGGCTGCTCGGGCGCAGCGCGCTCGCGCAACCGATCGCCAAGCGAAACGCACTTCGCGAGCTCGCCCGCTTCACAGCTTGTCCGCAGCTCACTCACGTCGGGCGGCGTAGCTGTGGGCTTGAGCTCTGCCACAGGCGGCGAGGTTTTGGCCACGACCGCGTGCGCAGGCGAGGCGGGAGGCGCCTTACGCTTGCTCGCGCCGTCGGCTGTCTTTCCGCTCGAGCACGCCAACAGCGCGTGCATCAGCATCGCGCTCACGACCACATGCTGCAGGCCCTGAATTCGCGCCGTCATTCGCCGATCTTCGCCTGTTGCGCGCTTAAAAGAAAAAGGCGGGCACGAAGCCCGCCTCATCCCTAGCGCGATTGCTCGCAGCTCGAATCAGCTCAAACGAAATCCTTGAGCTTCTTCAACGGACGGATCTTGATGACCGTACGTGCGGGCTTCGCCTTGAACATGACCTCTTCTTTGGTGAAGGGGTTGATGCCCTTGCGAGCCTTGGTGGCCGGCTTGCGGATCGTCGTGATCTTGAAGAGGCCGGGCATGGCGAACTTGCCGGGACCGGTCTTCTTGATGTGACGGCTGATGATGTCCGTAAGCTCGTCGAGCACGCCCGAGATCTGCTTACGCGAGAGCTCGGTCTTGTCCGAGATCTCGGTGACGATCTGCGTCTTGCTCATGGGATCCTTGAGAGGACCTGCCTTTGCCATTGATCTTAACCTTCCAAAAGGGGTGGTGACTTAGGGTCTACCTGTTGCTCCGGAGCCCGACCCAAGAGCTCGGGAGCAGCTCGCTGCGCATCACTCAAAACCTACTTGAATGGCTTCTTTCGAGGCGTTCGCAGCGTTCAGCCGAGCGCAGGAATGACAGAGGTCAAGCGAGCGTGGCAAGTGCAAGTGGCTCAAAGCCCCGTAAAAAACCGCTTCGGACGCCCTTCGCATGCCGAAAACGACTTGTTTTGCTGCTTCGACGCGATCGCAATTCGATCTCCGAATCGGGTTTCAACGCTCGGCAGCGAATTGCTTCGAGCGCTCGGAGGGCTACGTGAAGGCGTTTTTGTACGCGCAGCAGGCCTCTCGCGCTGACCCCGTGGGTGTTGCCGCTGACTCGCCGAGAGGCATCCCAGCGCGTGCTCGCGTGGTGTTCCGGTCACATGTTTTGTGACGTGTTCGGCGATGCGCGTTCCGCGCTAGACTCGCCCGACCCAAGAGGGTGGAGGACGCGATTCCGTTCGGGCATTACGAGCTGCTGTCTCGGATCAACGTAGGGGGAATGGCGGAGATCCTGAAGGCGCGGGACCTCGATCGCCCCGGCGGACCGTTGCTCGCCGTCAAGCGCATCCTGCCGCACCTCACGGAGGATCCGCAGTACGTCACGATGTTCCTCGATGAGTCGCGCGTGCTCGCGCAGCTCTCGCACCCGAACATCATCCGCACGTTCGACGTGGGTAAAGTCGGGCCCACACCGTACCTCGCGCTCGAGTACGTGAACGGCCACGACGCGCGAATGTTGTTTCACCGTTGCCGGCGCGAGGGCCAGCCGGTCGCGGTGCGCGTCGCGTGCAAGATCATGGCGGACGTCTGCGCTGGCCTGCACTTCGCGCACGAGCACGTCGATGCCCAAGGCAACGTGCTCGGCATCGTGCACCGCGATGTCTCGCTGCAGAACGTGCTGCTCTCGTTCGAGGGCGACGTGAAGCTGATCGACTTCGGGATCGCGATGAGCGCCGGCAACATGGCGCGCACCGAGGTCGGCATCGTGAAGGGCAAGTTCGGGTACATGTCGCCCGAGCAGGTCAAAGGCGAGCCGCTCGATCGGCGCAGCGACGTGTTCGCGGCCGGCATCTGTCTGTACGAGCTGCTCACCGGCGAGCGTTTGTTCTCGGGCGAGAACGACTACGCCGCGGTCGATCGCGTGCGCAACGTGCGGATCGATCCGCCGAGCCGGCTCAACCGCCAGATTCCTTCGGCGCTCGAGTCGTTGGTGATGAAGGCGCTCGCGAAGAGCCCGCGCGACCGCTTTCAAACCGGCGCGGACATGCGGCGCGCGTTGCTCGCGTTCATGGCGGAGAGCAACAACACCTGCACCGCCGAAGACCTCGCGGACGCGATGCGCACGGTGTTCGCCGACGAGATCGATAACCCGACCAACGTCGAGGGCGCGGTGCTCGGCAAGCGCGATCCGCTCACCGGCTTGGCGGCGTTCGATGATCTCGAGCCGGTGAGTGCATTGACGGCGCTCGATCGCGCGCCCGATCTCGCTGCGTATTTGCCGCCGGCGCAGCGCTCGCAGCGTCCGCCGGTGTCGAACAGCACGCGCGCTCCGGCCACCTTGATGCAGGCGCCGCGCATGCACGCTCCGCAGCAAACCCCGGAGCCGCAGCTCGCGCAGCCGCAGCCGGTGCAAGCGATGCCCAATCGCGCGGCAACGCTCAGCGAGCCGCCGACCTCGGACCTGCACTTGCTCGATCAACCGAGTGCGCCGGTCGACATGGATTGGGACGAGGACGAGCCGATCACGCAGCACGAGAGCGTGCATTCGCTGCCCAAGCTCGCGCCGGCCGATCTAGAAGAAGACGCTGAACCCGACACGCAGGAAGACGAGCAGGACAACGAGCGCACGCGCCAGGTCTACGTCGGCTCGACCTTCTCGGGCGTGGTTCCGAGGGGCTCGGGTATTCAAGGGCCGGGTGCTCCACCCGAGGAGGCGATTGCAGCGCCTGCATTCGCAACGCAGCCGTATACGGCGACTCCTACCTACGCATCGAACTCATCAATGCCTCCGGGCCCGCCGAGCGCGGCAACCGAGCCGCCCGCACGGGCCGAGCCGCGCGCCTCGTATACGGTGGTGATCGCGGTCGTCGCCACGATCGTCGCGGTGATCGCGGTCGGCCTGATGGCGACGCGCGGCAATCAGCCGGCCTCGATTCATCTCTCGACGATGCCGACCGATGCGCAAGTCCGCATCGACGATCAGCCCATTCGACTCGACCGCAGCCCATTCGTCATCGGTGACCTCGCGCCGGATGTCGTGCATCAGCTCGACGTGTCGAGCACGGGCTATGAATCGTGGTCCACGCGCATCACGCTGCAGCCGGGGCAAGTGCTCAAGCTGCCGCGCGTCGCGCTCGTACCCGTAGTCGTACCCGAGCCGGTGCGCGCGCCGGTCGCCGAGCGAGCCGTGGTCGAGCCACCTCCCGTCGCGCACGAGAAGCCGTCGCGTGTGCGCTCCGAGGTCGAGCCCAAAGCCGCGACCAAGCCCGCGACCAAGACCATCAGCAAGGCCGAGCCCAAGCCGAAGCTCGAGCCCAAGCCGAAGCTCGAGGCAGAGCCCAGCCGCGAGCCCAAGTCGGAAGCGAAGCCGGAGCCCAAGCCCGAGCCCGTGGCGCCGACCGATGCGGCAGGCGCGGGCATCCTGCGTATCAACTCGCGACCGTGGAGCGAGGTGCTCGTCGACGGTCGCGCGGTCGGCAACACCCCGCAGATGAACCTCAGCCTCGCTGCGGGCACACACACCGTGACGCTGGTTAACTCCCAGTTCGGCTACACGAAAACGCTCAAGATCAAGATCAAGGCCGGCGAGGTCGTGACCAAGATCGTCGACCTCAATTGAAGCGGCCGGGTACGCCCGAAGTCGCTCCCCTAGCAAACCTCCAAAAAGGAGCTTTTTTCATGGCTTTCCAGCGACCGAACACCTTCACCGCAGGCCTGCTTGCAGCGCTTCTCGCGACGCTCGGCACAGCCGGCTGCAAAGAGACCATCTCCTCGAAGAACATCGCGACCCAGGGCATCGCGATGCTCACCGAGGTCACCGCGACCAGCGCGACCCGCTCGCGCGTCGAGGTTCGCTTGCTCAGCGGCGGCGACGAGAGCAACACGTATGTCGACGTCGTCGAAGGCGACGAGCTGATCGCCGAAGCCGGCGACGACTCGGTGACGATGGATGAGGTCGAGACCGGAGTGTATGAAGCCGAGTTCGACATCGGCGCCGAAGACACCGAGTTCCGCGTGCTGTTCATGCGCACCGCCTACGACGACGCGACCGACAACGAGGGCACCTTGCCCGCGCCGTTCTCGATCACCTCGGACTTCAGCGACGAAGCGCTCTCGCGCGCCGATGACGGTATCCCACTCACGTGGGAGCCGGGCAGCAACGATTCGATGGAGCTCGAGATCGACGACGCCGCCGGCGACGGTTGCATCTACCCCGCCGACTTCGACATCGCCGACGATGACGGCACGTACAGCGTGCCCGCAGGCCAGATCGATTCGACCGGCGGCGATGAGCCGGAAACCTGCGCTCTCACGCTCACGCTCACGCGCAGCCGCGCCGGCAGCTTCGAAAACGTGCTCGACCCGGAGAGCCGCTTCCGACTCCACCAGGTCCGCTCGACGACGCTCACCAGCTCTCCCTAATCATCGGGAAAACGTCGCCGTTTTTCCGCCCCGCCGGCAAAGCCGTCGGGGCCCCACCCTTTCACGAGGCGAGCGAAGCTCACTCGTTTACCGCAGCGGGAAAGGCTTCGTGCCCGTCAGCGTGGGCTCTTCGATATCCAGGACATCGCCTTCGCCCACGTGCGGGATGACGAAGCTCGCGGTGCCGCGGATCTCGGCACCGTCTTCGCCCAGGTCGGAAAGCGGAGGCTCGACGGTCACCAGCGTGACCTGAGCCTCGTCGCCCGCGAAGCGCGCGATGCCGTAACCCTGTGCTGCCGTGCTGGCGAAACGCAGGTGCGAGTTGATCGCGGGATCGCGCGCGGCTTCGACCTCATCGAGATCATGCGTATCCGCAGCCGCGTTGGCCGCCGCGCTGCCATAGCGGATTAGCGCGTTCAGGTTCACGACCGCCTTCTCGTCGCCACCCAGCTCGGTCGCGTCGTAGACGATTACGCGTTTGATCGGCGCGATCACGTCCTGAAGGTCCGGTCCTGCCGCGGCCACGATCTGGCCTGCGACGAGCGTCCACTGCGACGCTGAGCTGATGCCCGCGGACGCGATGTCCACCATCACCGGCGTCTGCTCTGCGGCTTCGTGGTCGTCGTGCACGAGGCCGGCGAAGTGCGCGTGGTGATCACCCGAGAGCGAGACGACGTTGCGAATGCCTCCGTCGCGCAGGAACTTCATCAGCTCGTTGCGCTCGCTCGGATAGCCGTCCCAGCTGTCGGCAGAGAGCACCAAGTCATCCGCGATCAGCGCGACGTGCGTCGAGTCGAGCAAGATCCGCAGCAGCGGCACCGAGTTGCCCCACACGCGAAAGCTCGCGGTCGAGGCTTCGAGCACGTCCTTGAGCCACGCTTTTTGTTGCGCGCCGAGCATCGTGCCCGGCTCGCTCTCCTTGCGCGTATTGGTGTACGGCCCAACCGCGTCGGGCGGAGCTCCATCATTTGCGTTGCGGCCCGCGTCGAACACCACGACGGCTTCTTTCGACAGACCCGCGCGCGGATGAAACGACAGCTGGTTCAAGGCCGCGATCTCTTCCGGGATCGCGTGATCGCTGCGGTACGAACGGTTGTCAGTCAGCACGAGATCGACGTGCTTACCGAAGCGCAGGTTGCGATAGATCGTGAGGCTCTCGATCGCCGCGCGGTTGTTCGGCTCATCGCCAGCCGAATCGAAAGCCTCATCGCTTACGTCTGCCGCTTCGAAGTCGCGCGCCTGCGGGTCGACGTCGGCGTCTTCGGATTCGGTCAGGATCGCAGGGATGTACTCGAACCAGGCTTGGCTTGCCGCGAGCCGGCGCGTCTGGCTCGGCTCATCGAGGCTGTCTTCGTCGTTGTAGTTGGCTTGGCTCTGCCAACAGTCGTCGCTCATCTCGTGATCGTCCCAGATGCAGATGAACGGATAGCGCGCGCGCGCCGCCTGCAAGTCGGCGTCGAGCAGGAACGACTTGTAGAGGTGGCGATAATCCTCGAGCGTCTTCGCGTAGCGGCTCTCGCCTTCGAGCTCACCGCCGCCCGAAGGAAACTCCGGCAGCTGCCGCCGGTCGCCATTCGCATCGAGCAGCTCGACCGGCTCGAGGTTGTCGTCGAGCGCCATCTGGAAGGCTTCGCCGCGCGTCTCGTAGATGAAGTCGCCGACGTGCAGCACGAAGCGGATGCGATCCTCTTCGGCGCGCTCTTCGTCGTCGAGCATCATGCGCCGGTACGCGCCGTAGAAGCCGGCCGAGTAATCCTGGCAAGAAGCCCACACGAACGACACCGGCACGTCGGCGTCGGCTGCCGGCGCGGTCCATGTCCGACCCGCGGTGCTCTCATCCATCCCCGCGACGAAGCGATAGTAATAGATCGTGTCGGAGTCGAGGTCTTCGACTAACACGCGCGCGGTGAAGTCGCTTGCGCTCGAGACGGATAGCTCGCGCTCGAACACCAAGTCTCTGAAGCCGTCATCGCGCGCGACCTGCAAGCGCAGCGCGATCGCTCCGTCCTCGTTGTCGGTGCGCTTTGCGCGCGTCCATAGCATCACCGACGTCGCCCGCGGATCGCCGGACGCGACGCCTTGCGGAAACGCATACGTGCCCAACGCCTCGAGCGGTCCGCTCGCGTCTCCTGCATCCCCAGCATCGCCCTCGCGGCCACTGTCAGGGAGCGGCACGCTCGCGTCACGCCCTGCATCGTCGTCGCCGCATCCGACCAGGCCGGTCGCAGTCGCGCTCACCACGAAGCAGCCCGCGCTCTTCAAGAAATCTCGGCGTTTCATATGCGATGTCTCCTCACTGCAAGGAGTCGCGATGATGCCACTTGAACGCGCCGCTTCGCCATGTGCGCCTGAGTTTCCCGCGTGTATGCTCCGCCGCATGAGTGAAGCGCGTGCGTTCTATCGGTTGTGCAGCAGCTGCAAAAAGGAGCTCCCGTTCGGCACTCGTTACTACGCGTGCAGTGTGTCGACCTGCAATCGCGCGCGTGACCCGCTGACCTTTTGTTCGCTCCCCTGCTTCGAGGCACACGTCCCTGTCGTTCGGCACCGCGAGGCGTGGGCCGAAGAACAAACCGCACCGAGCCGCGATCAATGGCTGCGTTCGGAGCAGGAGGCCAAGGCAAAAGCAGAAGAGGCGAGCGCCGCGCGGCCCGAACGTCGCATCGTCGGTGAGCGCGAAGTCAGCACCGGTCCGGTTGCGCTTCAGCGCGACGTCCCGCGCGATGTCTTGATCGTCGTGAGCAAGCTCAAGGCATACATTCGAGCGCGCTCCGGCATGAACACTTCGGACAGTGCGATGGAGGTGCTGAGCGACATCGTGCGCGAGGTCGCCGACCAAGCGATTCAGAAGGCGGCAGCGGAAGGTCGCAAGACCGTCCTCGATCGCGACTTCTAACGCCGAGGTGGAGCGGCGCGCTCGCCTTAACGGCAAAAGCCCGCCGGGTGAATGCCGGCGGGCTTTGCTCTGGAACCGCGAGCGCTATTCGCGAGCGCTATTCGCGACCGCTATTCGTATCCGCAACGCTGAAACACAGTGGCGTCGATGCAGGTCATTCCGTCGGGGCAGCCATCCGGGCTGTCGCTACAGTCGAGCGTGCAGCGCCCTGTGATCCCGGTGCCGGGGCCGCCGAACGCCATCGTGCAAGTCGGCTCGATGTCGCCGCTCGGAGCGCTGATGTCGGCGCAAGCGTTTCCGCCACCGCCGCCACCCATCGCTACGGTGCACGCGATCGTGCAGTAGCCGTCGCCACCGCCCATGCCGCTCGAGTTACACACCAAGCCATCCTCACACGGCATGCCGTCGTTGCACGGCTCGTAGGCGGTCTGCGTTCCGCTCGCCGGCGCAGCATCTGGATACTTGCAATGGAACGTCGCTGCACCGCCGCCGCCACCGGGGAAGCCCGCTGCGGTGGAGACGCATACCATTTGATCCGGGCAGCTCTCGGTGTCGTCTTCGCTTTGGCACTCGACGATGCACACGCTCGCCGACGTCGAGCACGTGTACATCGCGCCCGCGATCGCTTCGCAGTCCGTGTTGTCGGTGCACGCTGCCGAGCAGAAGCCTTGGCCCGTCACGCCGGCGTTGTAGCAATCGAAGCCTTGATTGCAGTCGACACCGTCGTCGCAGACCGAGCCTTGCTCGCCGTCGTCCGGTAGCGGGCTCACAGGCACACTCGCGTCGGGATCGGGCTCGACGACTCCGCCGTCGTCGTCCGACGTCGTTCCGCCTGCTCCGCCTGCGCCCCCGGTGGCTCCGCCGCCGCCACCGCCAC
>JAYUYY010000580.1:0-4829 GCA_043752225.1 Sandaracinaceae bacterium
CCCCATAGGGGTCGTCCTCGGGTGCTTTCGGAGGTGCACCGCCGCAAGCGTTCATGGCTCCGATTCCGAACAAGCCGGATCCGATCCAAAACAGCCCTAATAGCGCGGTGGTCGCGCGAGTCTCGCGCTTGACCAACCGCGGGCCTACCCATAGCTTCCGCCGCATGATCGCGCCCAGCGTACACCGAGCCACCCGTTCGCAAGAACGGCTCGGCACGGCTGGAGCGTAGTTGTGCTCGGTTTGCTGGAGCGTACCAATCCAGCGTGGGTGAGCGCTGCACAGGCCGACCTGCCCGGTCTGCTCTCGGATCACGCGCATTGCGAGCTCAAGGCCGCACAAAGCGCGCTCAGCATGGTCGCGCGCCACGGCGGCGAAGTGCCCGCGTTGGTCGAGCCGCTCACCAGCCTAGCCCGCGAAGAGACTCAGCATTTTCGCCAGGTCGAAAAGCGCCTGCGCGCCCGGGGCAGCTCTTTGGGCCTGCCGCGCAGCGACACCTATGTGCTTGAGCTGCAGGCCGCGGCCAAACGCGACCGTTCCAATGGCATACCGCTCTTGCTCGACCGGTTGCTGGTCGGCGCACTGATCGAAGGTCGGTCGTGCGAGCGTTTTCGGCTGCTCTCGGAGCAGCTCTCGGACGCGAGCTTGCGGCGGTTCTACCGCGCGCTGATGGCGGCGGAGGCCAAACACTTCGCGCTCTTTTTCGGACTTGCGGCGGACAACTTTGGCGAGCACGAAGCACGGGCTCGATTCACGGCGCTCGCGGCGCGTGAAGCCAAGGTCGCGAGCAAGCTCCCCCTCGGGCCGACGGTACACGGATGAACAAGCCTATCGATGAGACACCCGCACCAGGCGTCCCGCCTGCGCAACCCTACAAGCGGGCTCACATGGAGGAGTCCCGCTGGGCGGTGATCGAGCAGAACCTCAAGACGATCGGCGGCGCCGTGATCTTGGCGCTGATCATCCGCACCTGCTTGTTCGAAGCGTTCGAGATCGAAGGCCCTTCGATGGAGCCCACGCTGCTGAACGGCGACCGCGTCGTGGTCGCGAAGTTCATGTACGGGCTGTTCTTGCCGCTGCGCGATCAAGCCGACTTGAATTGGGGCGGCCCCAACGTCGGCGACGTGGTGATCATCAAGAGCCCGATGGACGGCGTCGACATCGTCAAGCGCGTGATCGGCGTCGCTGGCGACACGATCGAGATGCGCGACGACGTCGTGTATCGCAACGGCGAGCCGCTCACGCGGATCGACCGCGGCCCGTGCTTGACCGGCACCGGCGCCAAGCAGCCGCGCTGCCACATCTACGAATCGAAGATCGGCGACAAGGTCTTCCGCACCAGCGCCGCGCGCGACTCGATGGACCCGATGCCGATGCAGGTGCCCGAAGGCGACATCTACGTGCTCGGCGATCACCGCGACAGCAGCAACGACAGCCGCAACCCGGCGGTCGGCGCGATCCCGGTGACACGCGTAAAGGGTCGAGCGCTCAGCATCTATTGGTCGAGCGGCGAGAACGGCCTGCGCAAAGACCGCATGTTCAAGGCCGTGCAGTAGTGCGCCTGGGGCGAGCGAGGCGAACCATCGCGGGCGCAGCCGTCCGCGCGAGCGTACTCTGAGCGGGATGGATCTACGCGCACGCATCGCTGAACGGCTCGCCGCTGAACGCGGCACGCTGTTCAAAGATGCGCCCGAGCGCGTCGCGCTGGTCTATCCGAGCCCGTACAGCGTCGGCATGTCGTCGCTCGGGTTCTTGACGATCTACCGCGAGATCAACGCGCGGCCCGGGCGCGCGGCGGAGCGCGCGTTCCTCCACGACGAGACCAGCAAAGGCGAGAAGAACGACAAGCCGCCGCAGCTCGTGACGTACGAGTCGCGCACGCCCGTCGGCAACTTCCGCGTGGTCGCGATCTCGGTCGCGTACGAGCTCGAGCTGGCAGGCGTGGTGCAAGTGCTCGAAGCGAGCGGGATCCCAGTGCTCGCCGAGGATCGCGACGACCGCCATCCGATCATCTTGTGCGGCGGTCCGCTGACCAACAGCAACCCACTGCCGCTGGCGCCGTTCGCCGATGCGATCGTGATGGGCGAAGCCGACGAGACCGTGCATGACGCGCTCGACGTGATCTTCGGATCGCGCAACCGGCACGAGACCTTGGACGCGCTCGCCAAGCTGCCGAGCTGCTTCGTGCCCACGCACCACGGCCTCGAGCTTCCGGATCTCGGCAAAGCCGATCACGACAAGCTCCCGGCGTACTCGCCGCTGCGCACGCCGAACACCGAGCTGAGCGACATGTTCTTGATCGAGGCCGAGCGCGGCTGCTCGCGCGGCTGCGCGTATTGCGTGATGCGCCGCAGCACCAACGGCGGCATGCGCATCGTCGACAAGGATCGCTTGCTCAGCCTCGTGCCCGACGACGCGCGCAAGGTCGGCTTGGTCGGCGCCGCGGTCAGCGATCATCCGAAGATCGTCGAGATCGTCGAGACGCTCGCCGCTCAAGGCCGGCAGGTCAGCTTGTCCTCGCTGCGCCCCGACCGCTTGAACGACGCGTTCGTCGCCGCGCTGAAGAAGGGCGGCGCGAGGATCCTCACAACCGCGCTCGACGCGCCGAGCCAACGTTTGCGCGACTCGATCTCGCGCAAAGCCCGCGAGCAACACCTGGTGCGCGCCGCCGAGCTCGCAAAGCTTCATCAGTACAAGCACCTCAAGCTCTACATGATGGTCGGCTTGCCGAGCGAGACCGACGAAGACATCGACGAGCTGATCCGGTTCGCGACCGAGATCTCGAAGATCCACCCGCTCGCGCTCGGCATCGGGCCGTTCGTCGCCAAGCGCAACACGCCGCTCGACGGCGAGCCGTTCGCAGGCATCAAGATCGTCGACCAGCGCCTCGCGCGTTTGATGAGCGGGCTTAAGGGTCGAGTCGACGTGCGCTCGACCAGCGCGCGTTGGGCCTGGATCGAATACGTGCTCGCTCAAGGCGGCCCGGCCGAGGGTCGCGCGCTGCAAGTTGCGGTGCGCGACGGCGGGCGCTTCGCGGACTACAAACGCGCCTTCGAAGCGATCCCGCGCGAAGCTCCCAAGCGCGCATTGCGCATCGTCTCCTGAGCATGCCGCGCGATTTCTATCTCTACCTGACGAGCCGCTTCCTCTCCGCCAGCGCGGGGACGCTGCTGCGCTCGGCGATCGCGTGGCACGTGTTCGAGCTGACGCACTCGCCGTTCCATCTCGGCATGGTCGGCATCGTGCAGTTCGTGCCCCAGCTCTTGCTCTTGCTCGTGGGCGGCGCGGTCGCGGACAGCTTCGATCGACGGCGCATCATGAACGCTTCGCAGGTCGTGCTGGTGATCACCGGCTTCGTGCTGCACCGGCTGACCGATCAGCACGCGCTGACCTTGCCGTATCTCTACGCGCTCGCCGCGCTGATCGCCGCCGCGCACTCGTTCGAGCAGCCCGCGCGCATCGCGCTCTTGCCTGCGCTCGTGCCGCGCGAGCTCTTTCCGCGCGCGGTCACGATCTCGAGCACCAACCAAGCCTTGGCGTTTGCGACCGGCCCGGCGATCGGCGGGCTCGTGATCGCGAGCTCTGGCATCGCCACCGCGTATCTCACCTACCTCGTACTGGTCGCGCTCGCGTTCGTGTGCGTCTTGCTGCTGCGCTCGGGCGGCGGCAGCGGCACGCGCAATCCAGTGACCATCGCGGCGGTGCGCGAAGGTCTCTCGTTCGTGTGGAAGCAACCGGTCATCCTCGGCTGCATGTCGCTCGACATGTTCGCAGTGATCTTCGGCGGCGCGACCGCGCTCTTGCCGGTCTACGCCAAGGAGATCTTGAAGGTCGGTCCGAGCGGCTACGGCATGCTCACCTCGTCGCTCGAGGTCGGCGCGCTTGCGATGTCGGTAGCGCTCATGCTGCGCAAGCCGATCCAGCGCCAAGGCCGCGCGCTGCTCGGCGCGGTCTTCGTGTTCGGGCTCGCGACGATCGTGTTCGGTTTGTCGCGCTCGTTCCCGCTGTCGCTGGTCGCGTACATGGTCGTCGGCATGGCCGATCAGGTCAGCGTGGTGATGCGATCGACCGCCGTGCAGATGTCGACGCCGGATGCGCTGCGCGGCCGCGTGAGCGCTGTCAGCATGCTGTTCATCGGCGCATCGAATCAGCTGGGCGCCGCCGAGTCCGGCTTCGTCGCCGCAGCGACCAACGCGACGTTCTCGGTCGTGAGCGGAGGGATCGGTTGTCTCGTAACCCTGGCGCTCGTCGCGTACTACGTGCCCGGGCTGCGCGCTTACCGCATCTCGCCGCTGGCCGCGCCTTCCGGCAGTTGAGCTGGCGCACCCGGTGAGCGCGAAGGATCCGCGTCTTGAATCCCGAGCGCAGCGCTCATGATCTCGAGATGCGCCATCTCATGCAGCTCCGACGACACGTTGGGCATGGTCTTGATCCTCACCAGCACCGCCCTCGCCTCGTCGAAGTGCCCTAGCCTGCGCAGCACGCGCCCGTACGAGAGGTGGAACATCGGCTGGCGCGGGTTGCGCGTGCGCGCGTGGTTGAAGTGCGTCGCGGCCTCTTCGAGCCGTCCGAGGTTCTCTTCGACCGCCGCGAGGTTGTAGTAGTGCGCCGACGAAGGCCGGCTGACCTTCTCCATGCGCGGCCAAAACGCCTGCGCTCCGCACAACAGCGCGAGCACGATCGCAAACGGCCGAGCCTCGAAGCGCGCAAGCGCTCCATGACCGCGCGAAGACGCGCCGCGCAGCTTCGCATACAGCGCTTCGAGCGCTGGACCCGCTACGAACGCGAGCGGGATCGCCAGCGGCACGCGATTCTGCGCCGACGTGAACAC
>JAYUYY010000581.1:0-4822 GCA_043752225.1 Sandaracinaceae bacterium
ACCTCGGTCGCGATCTCCTCGAGGCCGACGCCTTCGATCCGCGATGCGGTCCACGTGAAGTACTTCTTGATCAGCTCGGTGGAGAGGCCAATCGCTTCGAAGATCTGCGCGCCGCGGTAGCTCTGCAGCGTAGAGATGCCCATTTTGGACATCACCTTGAGCACGCCTTTGCTCGCGGCCTTCACGTAGTTCTTGATGCTGGTCGAGGTGTCGTTCTTGCCGAGCAAGCCCTCTTCGGTCTGACTGTAGAGCGACTCGAACGCGAGGTACGGGTTGACCGCGCCCGCGCCGTAGCCGAGCAGCAAGCAGAAGTGCATGACCTCGCGCGGCTCGCCCGACTCGACCACGATGCCGCAGCCCGTGCGCTTGCCGACACGGATCAAGTGGTGGTGCACCGCAGCCGTCGCGAGCAACGACGGAATCGGCGCGAGCTTGCGGCCGTGCTTGCGGTCCGAGAGCACGATGATGCTGAAACCCGCATCGACCGCTGCTTCCGTCGCAGCGCACAGCTCGTCGAGCGCGCTCTTCAAGCCCTCGCCCTTCTTTTCGACCTCGAACAGCGTGTCGAGCACCTTCGTGCGCAAGCCGCGGTAGTCGAGCTCCTTGATCGCTTGCAGCTCGCTGTTCTTGATGATCGGCTGCTCGAGCTGCAGCTGGTGGCAGTGATCGGGTGTCTCGTCGAACAGGTTCTGCTCAGCGCCGAGCGTCGTGCGCAGCGACATCACCAGCTCTTCGCGCAGCGAGTCGATCGGCGGGTTCGTGACCTGCGCGAACTGCTGCTTGAAGTAGTTGAAGAGCAGCTGCGGGCGATCCGAGAGCACCGCGAGCGGCGTGTCGCTGCCCATCGAGCCGATCGCTTCTTCGCCGTTCTGCGCCATCGGGCGGATCAGCATCCGCACGTCTTCACGCGTGTAGCCGTAGACGCGCTGGCGCTGCACGAGCGTCGAGCGCTCGAGCGGCGAAGGCAGCCGCGCCTCATCGGGCTCCGGCAACGCCGAGAGCTTGACCAAGTTCTCTTTCAACCAAGTCCGGTACGGTTTGCGCGCGGCCATCGCGCTCTTCAGCTCGTCGTCGGCGACGATCCGGCCTTGCTTGGTATCGACCAGCAACATGCGGCCGGGCTCGAGGCGCCCCTTGCGCACCACGTTCGCCGACGGGATCTCGAGCACGCCGACTTCCGACGCGACTACGATCACGTCGTCTTTGGTGATCACAAAGCGCGACGGTCGCAGACCGTTACGGTCGAGCACCGCGCCAACCATCGTGCCGTCCGAGAACGCGATCGACGCCGGGCCGTCCCACGGCTCCATCATGCACGCGTGGTACTCGTAGAACGCGCGCTTCTCGTCGCTCATCGACTCGTGGCTCTGCCACGCCTCGGGGATCATCATCATCACCGCGTGCGGCAGTGATCGACCGGTGCGCATAAGCAGCTCGAGCGCGTTGTCGAAGCCTTCCGAGTCGCTGCCGCCTTCGGTGATCACCGGCAGGAGCTTCTTGATGTCCGCGCCGAACAGCTCGCTTGCGAACTGGCGCTGGCGCGCGTGCATCGAGTTCACGTTGCCGCGCAGCGTGTTGATCTCGCCGTTGTGGCAGATGAAGCGATACGGGTGCGCGCGCGACCAGCTGGGCGTCGTATTGGTGCTGAAGCGCGAGTGCACGAGCGCGATCGCGGACTCGTAGTCCGGCTCGTTCATGTCGGGGAAGAAGCCGCCGACCTGCTCCGGCATCAACATGCCTTTGTAAACGATCGTGCGGCTCGAGAAGCTGCACGCGTAGAAGCCGGCGTCCTTGCCGAACCCCTGACCCGTCGCCTCGTTCTCGATGCATTTGCGCGCGATGTGCAGCTTGCGCTCGAACGCGTCCTGATTCGCGCGCGGGTCCTCGCGCGTGCCGCCCGCTTTGGAGCTTGAGCTTGCGCGCACGAACACTTGGTGCACCGACGGCATCGCTTCGCGCGCCGTGTCACCACAGTGCTTGGGATCGGTCGGCACCTCGCGAAAGCCGATTACCGAAAGGCCCTCGCGCACGATCACGGACTCGATGAAGTCCTTCATGCGCGCGAGCTGATCGCGATCGGTCGGCAAGAACAGCATGCCCACCGCGTACTCGCCGGGCGCGGGCAGCGACAAGCCGAGCTGCTTGCAGACGCGCTGCAAGAACTTATGCGGCACCTGCGTAAGCACGCCCGCGCCGTCACCGGTGCACGGATCGCAGCCGGTCGCGCCGCGGTGGCTCATGTTGTCGAGCACCGTGATCGCGTCCTTCACGATCGAGTGCGACGCCACGCCCTTGATATGCGCGACGAAGCCCATGCCGCACGAGTCGTGCTCCAGGCTCGCGCTGTACATCCCGTGCTGCTCGGCCTCGCGGGCGAGCGTCTTGCGTTCTTCCAAGCTGAGTCGCGTCATGTCTGCGTCTCCGAAATCTTCAAGGGCTCTGCGACGAGCCATCGGGGCCTCTGGCGAAAACCGCTGGCGAGCTAGCTGTGGGTGAGCTCGTGCTCCGCCGAGTCCGCCGTGGCGATCGTCGTCTCGTCGCTCTCGAGCGCGGGACCTGCGATGCCGGCGCGCTCGACCTTGGTCGAGAGCACCACGCTGGTTTCGGTGCGCTCGACGCCTTCGATCGAACGCAGCACGCGGATCAGCTCTTCGAGCGATTGCGTGTTCTTGGTTTTGACCTTGAGCAGCAGCGTGTGGCCGCCCGTGACGTGGTGACACTCGAGCACGTTGTCGAGCACCGGCAGCTGCTTCTCGAAGAACGTGATGCCGCGCGGGTGCGCGATCGAAACGCCGATGAAAGCGGTGATGTCGAAGCCCAGGCGGCGGGCGTCGAGGCTCGCGTGGTAGCCGGTGATGAAGCCTTCGCCCTCGAGCTTGCGCACACGCTCCACGACCGAAGGCGCGGACAGCCCGACCCGCTCCCCGATCTTCGCGAGGGGCACCTTACAGTCCTGCTGTAGCAGGGACAGGATGCGCCGATCGATCTCGTCCAAACCCAGCTCGTCGCGCCTTGCTTTCATAGACGGTTTCATTTGGGGTTTCCCCATGAAGTCACAGTGATTTATCGGCGGATCGTAGTTTCGTCAAACGAACATTCGGTAAATTCTTCGATTTGCCTTTGTTTATTCCGAAAAGGAAATCCTGGATGCTGGCGGTTTTTGAGCACCGGCCAACACTCCTCGGAACCCGCAAAATCTAGACAGAGTCGATGGTCCGCCCCCGCGGTCACCGCTAGCCAGCGCGCGACATACCATGGTCGCACCGGGATCACAGCCCTTTTCGCCCTAATAAACCAATGGAAACATTGGTTCCCGCCCACGCGGCCTAATCGAACGCGGGCGGATAGCTGGAATCGCGGTGGCTCAAGCGATCTCGGCGAGCGCGCTGGGTAGGCCCGGGCCTTCGTAAATGAGCGCCGTGTAGACCTGAGCCAGGGTCGCGCCGGCGGCTAACCGTTCGGCGACTTGGTCCGCGCGCTCGATGCCGCCGACCGAGATGATCATCGGTCCCGCACCGAGCCGAGCGCGCACCCGCCGCAGCACCTGCAGCGATCGATCGGCGAGCGGCGCACCGGAGAGGCCACCCGCGCCGCACGCCTGCACCTCGGCCGGATCGCTCGCAAGGCCGGCGCGGTTGATCGTGGTGTTGGTCGCGACGATGCCTTCGAGCCCGAGCTCGAGCACCAAGTCGCTCACGGCATCGATGTCGTCGTCCGCGAGGTCCGGCGCGATCTTCACCAGCAGCGGTACGCGCCGAGTCGGCACCGCCGCGTCGAGCGCGCTGCGCACGGCGCTGAGCAAAGGCCGCAGCGACGAGACCGCTTGCAGGTCGCGCAGGCCGGGCGTGTTCGGCGAGCTCACGTTCACGACCAGGTAGTCGGCGTGCGGTCCGAGCAGCGTCGCGCTGTGTACGTAGTCCTCGATCGCGCGCTCGGGCTCGGTGCGCTTGGTCTTGCCGATGTTCACGCCGACCACGCCGAGCGACCAATCGCGCTTCGCCAGCCGATCCGCTGCGGCCTGCGCGCCGCAGTTGTTGAAGCCCATGCGGTTCACCAGCGCGCGATCCTGAGGCAGCCGAAACAGCCGCGGCTTGGGGTTTCCGGGCTGCGCCTCAGCCGTGATCGTGCCGACCTCGACGAAGCCAAAGCCGAGCGCGAGCAGCGGTGCGTGCACGTGCGCTTCCTTGTCGAAGCCGGCGGCAAGCCCGACCGGCGAAGGCAGCGTTCGGCCGAACGCATGCACGCGCGCGCTCATCGGCGGACGGCCGAACAGCGCGCGCAGCAACGCGTACCCGCCCGGAATCAGCGTTGCGAGCTGGAGCAGAAACACGATCAAGCCGTGCGCGCGCTCGGCGGACAGCCGGTAGAGCAGCGGTCGAAACAGAGCTCGGTAGAGCATCGCGTGCGCTCGTAGCGCGATCCGCGCGGCCGGCCAACGCCCAACCGCCCGTCATTCATCGCGCGCCGGACCCTTGCGCTTTGCGCGAAGGTCATCCAAGTACGGGAGCCTTTTCCGCCTAACGACCCTATGGCCCACGAGTCAGAACGCCGCCGCACGTTTGCCATCATCTCGCACCCTGATGCGGGCAAGACGACGCTGACCGAGAAGCTGCTGCTGTACGGCGGAGCGATCCACCAAGCCGGCGCGGTGAAGTCGCGCAAAGCCCAGCGCGCCGCGACCAGCGACTGGATGGAGATCGAGCGCAAGCGCGGCATCTCGGTCACCTCGAGCGCGATGGCGTTCGAGTTCGGCGGCTACCGCTACAACCTGCTCGACACGCCGGGTCACCAAGACTTCAGCGAAGACACGTATCGCACGCTG
>JAYUYY010000582.1:0-4818 GCA_043752225.1 Sandaracinaceae bacterium
CTCGATCCGCTCGCGGCCGGGGCCGATCACCGTCGTGTGCAGCGACTGGTACATGTTGCTCTTCGGCAGAGCGATGTAGTCCTTGAAGCGGCCAGGCACCGGCGTCCAATGCGAGTGCACGATGCCGAGCGCCGCGTAGCAATCCGAGAGCTTCTCGACCACGACTCGAAACGCCATGATGTCGTGGATGCGCTCGAAGTCGCAGTCTTGCTCGCGCATCTTTCGATAGATCGAGAACGGATGCTTGACCCGGCCGACCACGCGCTCGGGCTTGATGCCCGCGCCGAGCAACTGGGCCTCGAGAGATTTCACGACCTTGACCACGAACTTGTCGGAGTCTTTGCTGGTCTTCTCGAGCTTTTGCAGCACGTGCGCGAACGCTTCCGGATACAGGTGCTTGAACGAGAGATCTTCGAGCTCGTCCTTGAGCCACTGGATGCCCAAGCGCCCTGCGAGCGGCGCGTAGATATCGAGCGTCTCGCGCGCGATGCGCTCTTGGGCTTCGTTCGACATGTGGTGGAGCGTCCGCATGTTGTCGAGGCGGTCGGCGAGCTTCACCAGCAGCACGCGGATGTCGCGCGACATCGCGAGCAACATCTTGCGAAAACTCTCGGCCTGGCGGTCTTCACGCGAGCCGAAGTTGACCTTGCCGAGCTTGGTCACGCCCTCGACCAGGAACGCGATCTCTTTGCCGAACTCGCGCGCGATGTCCTCGGACGTCGCCTTCGTGTCCTCGAGCACGTCGTGCAAGAGCGCGGCGCACACGCTCGCGGTGTCTAGATGAAGCTGCGCGATGATGTCGGCGACGCTGACCGGATGGGCAAAGTACGGATCACCCGATTTTCGAAGCTGACCCTGGTGCATGCGGGCGGCGAAGACATACGAGCGGTTGATGAGCTCGGTATCCGCATGCGCGTGGTAGCCCTTAACTCGGTCGAGAATCTCCGTCAGTGGCACCATCGACTCGTTCACGTAAACCCACTACGCAGCTTAACACCGCGATATCGCGCGCCAAGTCGGGGTCATCCGTACGAGCGGCCTGCATTCGAGGCAGGTTGCTTCAGAAACGGCTTTAAGGCGCCGAAACTGCGTACACCCAAGCGAAGCGCGGAGCTTTACTAGCTCAGCAGGGCGGCGCCCCCGGGTCAAGAACTAGGTGGGCCGCATTTCGGGTCTGCGAACCGGCGAGCTGGCCGTATCCTGCGCTGCGTGGAAGTGGATTCTCCGGGGTTGTGGGCGACGTTCAAGCGGCATCGCGCGCGGATCGGGCAAACGGTGTTCGTGCTCGGGTTGATCGGCTTGTTCTTTCAGCTCGCGCCGCATGTGCCGCGGGATATGCAGCTCGACCTCCGGCTCGGCGATGCGCATGCCGACGTGGTCGCGTTGCAGGTCGAGCTCGTGCACCGCGATGAGGTGTTGCGCTCGGTCGAGCTGCGTTACCCGCAAGGCGCCCCGCGCGTGGTGGAGCGCGATGCGCGCTTGCCGGTCGGTGAGATCGAGCTGCGCGCGTTGCTCACGTTGCGCGATGGGCATGTGGTGCACGTCGAGCGCCGCTTCAGCTCCCCGGCCGACGGCCCGCTGCGCATCGATCTCGCTCCGTAAACGCGGCCTCTGCTGGTACTGGCCCTCGTGGGGAGGCTTCTCTATGCTGCGCCCCCCAGATGCAGCCCGACACGCAGAAGAAGGCCGGCCGCCGCTTGTTTGCTGCGCTCGGGGTCGTGCTCGGCGCCGGCGTGTTTTTGCTCATGGCGAGCGAGCAGCCGGTGCGTCACGGCGCTCTGTGGGGAGGGCTGACGCTGCTCGGCTGCGTCGCGTGCCTCATGCGCAGCTTCGGCTTGCTGCCGGCCGCCGATCCCTCGATGCCGTCGTTCACCACGCAGCTCGACCTCGAGCCGCATGAAGGTGAGAAGCGCGGGCTCGCACCCGCGCGGGTGCTGCCGGTCGCGCTCGCGCTCGTGCTCGCTACCGCCTTCACGCTCGGCGGCCACGCGCTGCCGTGGGTGATCGCGTTTGGTCTGTTCTGGTTATTGCCGGCTGCGTTGCGCCGGCCCGGATGGCTCGCGCTCGTGATCCCCTCGCTCGTGCTCCTGCCGATGCTCGGTAGCTACGGGCTCTGGGACCCGTGGGAGACGCATTACGGCGAGGTCAGCCGCGAGATCCTGTCGCGCGACGACTGGATCAGCTTGTGGTGGGCGCAGGATCGCTGGTTCTGGTCCAAGCCGATCTACATCTTCTGGTCCGAGGCGCTGACCTGGAGCGCGAGCGGCATCGGCTTTCTGCCCGACAGCCACTTCAAGCACACCGAGTGGGTGCTGCGCTTGCCGATCTTCGTGGTGTGTTTCGCGGCGCTGGCCGCGGTGTACGCCGCGATCTCGCGCGCGTTCAATCGCCGCGCCGGCTGCCTGGCGGCGATCGTGCTCTCGACCACGCCGTACTACGCGTTCCTGAGCCACCAAGCGATTACGGACATGCCGTTCGTGGCGCTGATGACGATCGCAGTGATGTTGCTGATCACCGCGGTGCATCAAGACCCGGAGCAGCTCGCGCGGCGCTACCGCGTGCTGCGCATCGGCGTGAGCGCGCAAGAGCTGGTGCTCGGCCTGTTCTTGATGCTGACGCTGCCGCAGGTGCTCTACCTCGCGAGCCGCAACGTGACCTTCACGGGCAAGCTGTTCGCGTGGCACCGCGACGAGATCATGTTCGGCTCGGGCCACAACCCGAAGGTGCCGGGCAATTTCGGCATCCACGATCAAGCGCCGTGGTCGAACGCGCTCTACACGCAGCCGCTCGCGCAGGCGTTGTTCTGGGGCATCGGCATCGCGCTCGTCGTGTACATGCTGTGCCGCGAGCGCCGCGTGCAAGCGCTGGTGATGTTCGCGTTCTATTCGGTCTGCGCGCTGGCCTTCATGGCCAAAGGCATTCCCGGCTTCGCGCTGCCGGGCTTGGTCGCGTTCTTCTTTCTCGCGACCTGCGGGCGCTTCGAGCTGCTCGGCTCCGGCAAGCTGCACGTGGCCGCGGGCGCGCTGACGCTCAACTGCGTCGGCATGCCGTGGTTCGTTTCGATGTTCATCCGCCACGGCCGGGGCTTCACCGATCGCATCTTGGTGCACGACCACATCAACCGCCTGACCAGCGGCGTGCACGGCGACAAGGGCAGCGTGCAGTACTTCATCCAGCAGCTCGGCTACGGGATGTTCCCGTGGACCGCGCTCTTGCCCGCCGCGCTCGCCGGCTTCGTGACGCTGTACGTACACAACAACACGACGTTGGAAGATGACCGCAAGCGCCGCGAGCTCTTGATCACACTCGGGCTGTGGTTCGTCGCGACGTTCACGTTGTTCTCCGCGATGACCACGAAGTTTCACCACTACATCTTCCCGGCGGTGCCGCCGGCTTCGATCCTGATCGGGCTCTTGCTGGATCGCATGCTCGGCGAGCATCGCTTCGGCGGTCGCGCGACCTTGCCTGCGGCCGTGCTCGCAGCGCTCGCGCCCCTGCCGCTCGTGCTCGGCGTTGCGGGCTTGTTCGGCGACGTGCGCGGTGTGTTGCCGAGCGATCTCGGCATGGCGCAACGCTCGCTGTGGGCGCTGCAGCACGGTTGGCCGAAGGGCTTGTGCGTGGCGTTCATCGCGAGCGGCCTGTCGGCGCTGGTAATCGCGCTGCGGGTGACGCATCGCGCTCGCGCGCGCGCGGTCGCGCGCATGAGCAGCGCGGCGCGTCTGCAGAGCAAGCTCGAGCCCGAAAGCACCGGTGCGCTGGCCGGCGCGCTGATCGCGGGCGGCATCTTGTGCGCGTTCGTCGGCCGCGACCTCTCGTGGGTCACCGCGGAGCGACCGGCTGGCTACGAGCGGCTGATCCACTTGTTCGTCTACAACTACGAGCGCCCGTGGCCCGCGCAGTTCGACTACCGCGCGATCCTCACGGGCTTTGCGATCGTCGCAACCGCGCTCGTGCTCGGCGCTGCGATCCGTTGGCTGCGGCCGGTGTTGACGCTCTCGATCGTGAGCGTCGCGACGCTGTTTTCGCTCTGGTGCCTCGACGTGTACATGATCGATCTCTCGCCGCACTGGGGGCAGTGGGAGTTGGTCGAGCGCTATTACAAAGAGCGCAAAGACGCGAGCGAGCCGTTCGTCGCCTGGCAAATGAACTGGAAGGGCGAGAACTTCTACAGCGGCAATCGCGTGGCCGTGTTCGTCAGCTTGAACAACAAAGAGCTCGACGAGTGGCTCGCCAAGAACAAGGGCAAGAACGCGTACTTCGTGCTCGAGCACAAACGGCTGGACCGCTTCAAGCGCTCGCTCGGCTCGCGCAAGGTCGAGGTCCGGTCGACCGAGCGAGAAAACAATAAATTCGTCCTGGTGAGGGCGAAGCTGTGAGGGGCTCTGCGAGGACTTGGCGCGGCCTGTAACGGGCGGAAAGCGCAATATCTGGGGTAGTTACGGCCGCTTAGGGCACTAGGGGTTGGGCTGATTGCACGAAACTGGACAGGGTTTCAGTGCTAGGGCAAGGTGCAGGGCATGACGCAGCGAACACAACAACAAGCACAACCAGCAAACGGCCTGACCGCCGAATCGCGGGACGTTCTGCATGCCCTGTTCTGTCTGTCGCGCGACACGCGACGCATCAGCGCGACCACGCTGGCCGAGGCGGTGGCGCTGACGCCCACCGAGACCGGCGCAGCGCTCGTCCTGCTCGAGCAGAACGGCCTAGTCGACGCCAGCCGCGCGCGGCTCACGATGCGCGGCTTGGTCGTCGCCATGCAGGTCGGCTCGGCGAGCGGTGGTCCGCGCAAGTCGGGTCGCAATCCGCAGCTGCGCG
>JAYUYY010000583.1:0-11717 GCA_043752225.1 Sandaracinaceae bacterium
CGCCGCAGCTTTTGCTACCTCGAAGAAGAGGGCGAGCTGCAAGCCGACGGCGTCGACATCAAGCACATGAGCCGCGCGATGATGACGCTGCTCTCCGCCGAGCGTCTGCCCGAGATGCTCGATCACCTCTATCACGAGACCGCCAAGAGCGCGTCGCTCACTCAAAGCACACGGAGCAGTACCCGCGATGCGATCGATTCTACCTACGCTTCCGCCGCACAGTGATGTGCGCGCCATGCGCGAGCTCGCGCGCGAGATCCTCGCGGGCTTGCTCGAGCGCGATGCCGACGAGCTGCCGAGCGACGTCGCGCTGCGCGATCTCGGCGTCGACTCGCGCACCGCGGTCGCGCTGATCGGCGCGCTAGCGACGCGGCTCGCGCTCGCGCTGTCCGCGACGCTCGTGTACGAGCACCCGACGCTCGACGCGCTCGCGCTGCACCTCGCCTCGGACGACGAAGCCAAGCCGCCGGCGCTGCGCGTGGAGCGTGACCTACCGGTCGACGAGCCGATCGCGCTGATCGGGATCGGCTGCAGGTTCCCGGGCGGGGCCAACGATCCGACCGCCTTCTTCGAGCTCTTGCGCAACGGCGTCGACGCAATCGCTCCAATGTCCGATGCGCGCAGCGCGCTGATCGGCGGGCCGCTCGAGCGCACCACGCGCGCGCGCACGCAGGGCGGCTTTCTCGAGGACGTCGCCGGCTTCGATGCCAATTTCTTCGGCATCTCACCGCGCGAAGCGAGCGAGATCGATCCGCAGCAGCGGCTGATGCTCGAGGTCAGCTGGGAAGCGCTGGAGGACTCGGGTCGTGCGCCGAACGCGCTCGCGGGCAGCCGCACCGGCGTGTTCGTAGGTGCGATGTGGCAGGATTACGCGCATCACACCGCCGCGCTGGCCGAGGACATCGAGCAGCACACGGCGACTGGCCTCGACACCAGCGTGATCGCGGCGCGCGTCTCGTATCGGCTCGGCCTGCGTGGACCGAGCCTGACCGTCAATACCGCGTGCTCCTCGGCGCTGGTCGCGGTGCACCTGGCTTGTCAGAGCTTGCGCCAGCGCGAGAGCACGCTCGCGCTCGCCGGCGGCGTGAACCTGATCCTTTCGCACCACAGCTCGGTCGCGATGTCGCGCTTCGGTGCGCTCGCGCCCGACGGCCGCTGCAAGGCGTTCGATGCAGCGGCCGATGGCTACGTGCGCGGCGAAGGTGCTGGGATCGTGGTGCTCAAGCGGCTGGCCGATGCGATCGCCGACGGCGATCCGATCTACTGCGTGATCCGCGGCAGCGCGGTCAATAACGATGGCGCGAGCAACGGGCTGTCTGCGCCAAGCCGAGCTGCGCAAGCCGAGGTGCTGCGCGACGCATATGCGCGCGCCCGCGTGACGCCCACGCGAGTGCACTATGTCGAAGCCCACGGCACCGGCACGCGGCTCGGCGACCCGATCGAAGCCGAGGCGCTTGGCGAGGTGCTCGGTCAAGGCCGCGCTGCGGCGCATCCGCTGCGCATCGGATCGGTCAAGACGAACCTCGGCCACCTCGAAGCTGCGTCCGGCATCGCATCGTTAATCAAAGTCGCGCTCTCGATGCGCAACGGCTTTCTGCCGCCGAGCTTGCACTTGCGCACGCCCAACCCGGAGATCGCGTTCTCGCGTCTCGGGCTGCGGGTGCAGCAAACCGGCGGCGCATGGCCGAGCGGCGAAACACCGCTCGCGGGCGTCAGCTCGTTCGGCTTCGGCGGAACCAACGCGCACGTCGTGCTCGAGGGCGTGCAAAGCGCGCAGCACCAGCTGCTGCTGGTCGCCGCGGACGACGCGCGCACGCTGCAAGCGCGCGCGGCGCGCATCTGCGACGCAGCGCAGCACGTCGAAGACGAAGCGGCGCTGGGCGCGCTGTGCCATGCGAGCGCGCAGAGCTGGTCGAGCGGTCGTCACCGCAAGGCGGCCGTCGCGGCCAGCGCGAGCGATCTGATCGAGCAGCTCGAGCGCTCGCAGACCGTGCTCGCCAGCGACGCACAGCGCCGCATCGTGTTTGCATACTCAGGCGTGGGCTCGCAGTGGGCCGGGATGGGACGCGCCTTGATGGCGAGCGAGCCGGCCTTTCGCGAAGCGCTCGATCGCTGCGACGTCGAGATCGAAAAGCTCACCGGTCGCTCGGTGCGCGCGGATCTGTGGACCGCCGATCCGCGCGTGCTCGCGCGCTGCGAGCGCTATCAGCCGATGATCTTCGCGGTACAGGTCGCGCTCGGCGCGCTGTGGGAATCGTACGGCGTCGTGCCGGACGAGGTCGTGGGTCACAGCATCGGTGAGGTCGCTGCCGCGCATCGCGCCGGTATCCTCGACCTCGCGGATGCAGCCGCCGTGGTCTGCCACACCGCGCGCTTGCTCGGCCGGGTGGAAGGCGAGGGCGCGCTGGTGTTGCTCGGCGCGAGCGCGCTCGAGGCCCAGGCGCTGATCGACGCGTTGAGCGGCGAGTACGCCGCGTGGGCGGTCGTGATCGCAGCCGAGAACGGCGCGCGCTCGACGGTCGTGTCGGGCTTACGCGAGCCGATCGCATTGCTGGTTGAGCGCGCGCGCGCCCGGGGGATCTTCGCGACGCCCGTGCAAACCGACGTGGCGTACCATCACCCGATGACGCGCGGCGTGCTCGCTCAGCTCGCGCCTGCGCTCGCGACGATCACGCCGCGGCAAGCCAAGATCGCGATGTGGTCGACGACCGATCACGCGTGGCTGCGCGGGCCGGAGTGCGATGCAGCCTACTGGCAGCGCAACCAAGGCGAGCGCGTGCGCTTCGCAGCAGCGATCGACGTGCTCGGCGCGGGCGGAGCGGGTAGGGCGGGCAGCGCATGCAGCGTGATCGAGATCAGCCCGCATCCGCTGCTCGCGCGCGAGCTCGCCGAGGGCCTATCGCAGCGCGATCCGAGCGCGCTGGTCGTGCCGTCGATGCTGCGTGAAGGCAAGCGCTCGAGCGCACGCGAGGATCGCAAGCAGCCGTGCATGCTCGCGGGCTTGGCCGCGCTGTTCTGCGCTGGGCACGAGCTGCGCTTTCGCGCGGCGGGGCGCGCAGCCACCGGCGCGCGTCTGCCCGCGCGTGCGCGGCGCTTCATGCCGCTGTCGGCCAGCGCGACGCCCGACGAGGATGCGCCGCCGTTCACGTTGCCGCTCGCGGCGCACAGCGAAGCTGCGCTGCGCCGATCAGCCGCGGTGCTCGCCGATCATCTCGACCGTCACGCCGACCTGCCGCTCGGAGATCTGCTGCACAAGGTGGCGCGCACGCGCACCGCGCTTACGCATCGCGCGACGGTGACCGCGACCTCACGCCACGGCCTGCGCCACGGTCTCGACGCGCTCGGGCGCGGCGATCACGCGCGTGGCCTGGTGACCGCCGATGTCGACTTCGACTCCGCGCGCCACCGCAACGGTCGGCTGGCGTTCGTGTTCTCGGGCCACGGCTCGCAGTGGCCGGGCATGTGCCGCGAGCTGCTGCGCACCGAGCCCGTGTTCGCTGCCGCGATCGACGCGTGCGATGAGGCGTTCGCCAGCATGAGCGCCGACATGCGCTCCAGTTCCAGTTACACCGATGAGCAGCACGCGAGCTTTCCGCCGCCGGTGACCAGCGCGCGCGGATGGCTCGAAGGACCGGACGAGCTCTTTCCCAAGCGCGCCGATCGCGTGCAGCCGCTGCTCTTTGCGACTCAGGTCGCGCTCGCGCGGGTTTGGCTCGCGTGGGGCGTGCGACCGGATGTCGTCATCGGGCACAGCGTTGGCGAAATCGCGGCCGCACACGTCGCCGGCATGCTGGATTTGGAGTCGGCTGCGCGCGTGGTCTTGGAGCGCGCCGAAGCGCTCGCGCCCGCGATCGGCGCCGGCGCGATGGCGCTCGTCGAGCTCGCGTTGCCCGACGCCGAAGCGCTCGCCGCCGAGCATCTCGGTCGTATCGCGGTCGCGGTGCACCACAGTCCGACCTGCTGCGTGCTCGCTGGCGAGCGCGACGCGCTGCGCGAAGTCCTGCAGCAGCTCGACGCGCGCGAGGTGTTCTGCCGCTGGGTCGACGTCGACTACGCCTCCCACGGCCCGCAGATGCAGCCGATCGCGCATGCGCTGCGCGCGCGCCTCGAAGGGGTCTTGCCCGCGTACCAGAGCGGATCGCGCACCAGCACGCGCACGGCCGCGCGCCTCGATGCTGCGCTTGCCGCCGAGCCGCGCTTCCCGATGTTCTCGACCACGTTCGCGCGCGAGCTGCAGATCGGCGAATGCGACGCGGCGTATTGGGCGCGCAACCTCGCTGAGCCGGTGCTGTTCCGCGAAGCGGTCGAGCAGCTCGTGCACGACGGCGTCACGCGCTTCGTCGAGGTGAGCCCGCACCCGTTGCTCGGCAACGGCATCCTCGAGACCGCGCTCGCGGCGAGCACGAGCGCGCGCGCGAACATGCTCGACAATGCGCCCCACGCAGGGTCACTGAAACCGGCGGTGTTCATCCCGAGCTTGCGGCGCAACACGCCCGAGCGTCAGACGCTGCAAGAGGCACTCGGCCAGCTGTTCGTCGCCGGTCACCCGGTCGAATGGACGCTGCAGCACCCCAGAGGCGATCTCGCTGTCGCGTTGCCGACCTATCCGTTCGAGCGTCGTCGGCATTGGAAATCGACGGCGGGTGAGCTTGGCGTGATTGGTACGGCGCGGGCGAGCGCGTCGCGTGCAGCGCCCGCATTCGAGGACGTATCCAAGACGGCATTCGAAGACGCTTCGGAAGATACGCAGCAGCAAGCGGTCGAGCTCTCGGCGCGCGAACGCTTGATCGTGGCCGACGCGGCCACTCGGCTCACGCTCCTGCACGACCTCGTTCGCTCGGAGCTCGCGTTCCTGTTGCGCGCGGATGTCGTCAGCATCGCTGCGCACGACAGCTTTCAGGAGCTGGGGCTCGATTCGCTCGTCGGCCTCGAGCTGCGCAGCCGTCTCGAGAGCCGCACCGGCATCGCACTCTCGAGCACGAGCATGTGGGAAACGCCCACCCTTGAGGGTGTTGTCACGCAACTCGCAATCCGCTTCTGACTCGCGCCGCGCTTCTGTAGAAAGGAGGCGTGCATGAACGAAGCGCGAGCTTCTTTGCTGTTTGCGGTGTCGCGCGACGCGCGCTCCATCCGTATCCCCCTTTACGGCTTCACTGCGCGAGAGTTAGTCTCGGCGTGTCGCCTTCGAGGGTGTGGTGATGTCGGAGCGGGACGCACTGCAATGGGAGCCCACGCCGGCACCGGCGGAGCACGCACGACTCGTCGTGCTGCTCGACGAGCTTAGGACGCGCATTGGGCGCGGAGACGTGCTGTCAGCCGACCTTGCCGAGAAGGCTTGGCAAGCCTGCAACGCCGCGCTGATCAGCACGCGCCAGCGCCAGCAACAGCAGCTCGAAGGCATTCTCTCCGCGGTCTCGCGGCTCGCGGCGCATGACTTCGCGCATCGCATGCCGGAGCCGAGCGGCGACGACATCTCCGACTACATCGTGCACGGCGTGAACATGCTCGCCGAGGTGCTCGAGGAGACGACGGTCTCGCGCCGCCACCTCGATGCGATCGTCGACACGATGGTCGATCCGCTGCTGGTCGTGAGCTCCACTGGGATCACGCACTTGAACGCGGCCGCGGCGACGCAGCTCGGCGGCTCGCGCGATCGACTGCGCGGGCTGCCACTCGAGCGCTTCATGCGCCTCGACGACGAAGTCGGCTCGCCGCTGCGCTACGAGAGCCTGCGCGACCGCTGTGAGAACGGCGCGGTGCGCGATCTGGCCGTGCGGCTGCTCTGCACCGGCGGTCGCAAGGTCACGGCGTGCGTCAACGCGAGCTTGCTCGAGAACGATCCCAGCCACGGCGATCAAATCGTGCTCGTGGTGCGCGACATGACCGCAGTGCTCGGCCTGCTCGATGCTGCGCAGCAAGCGGTCGCCGACAAGTCGCGCTTCCTCGCGTCGGTGAGCCACGAGATGCGAACGCCGATGCACGGCGTGATCGCGATGACGTCGTTGATGTTGCGCGGCGAGCTGCAGCAAACGCAGCGCGAGCAGCTCGCGGTCATTCAGCGCAGCGCCGGCGCGTTGGTCTCGCTGGTCGACGACCTCTTGCAGATCTCGAAGCTCGATGCGGGCTATGCCCAGCTCGAGCTAGAGGACCTGTCTTTGACCGCGCTCGCCCAAGATGTCGTCGCGCTGCTGGCCAGTCAGGGCGAGCAAGCCGGCCTGTGGGTCAAAGCCGCGCTCGACAAAGGCTTACCGGAGCAGGTGCGCGGTGATACAGGTCGCTTGCGGCAGGTGCTCGTGAATCTGCTCGGCAACGCGATCAAGTTCACGGAGCGCGGCGGGGTCGAGGTTCGAGTCAGCGTGATCGAGCGAACAGAGAGCCATGTGAAGGCTCGCATCGAGGTCGTCGATACCGGCATCGGGATCGCCGAGACCGATCAGGGGGCAGTGTTCGAGCCGTTCGTGCAGCGCGCGAGCGTCGCGCAGCGGATCGGTGGCACGGGCTTGGGCCTCGCGATCAGCCGGCACCTCGTGCAGCTGATGGGCTCGGAGCTGTGCTGCGACAGCGTGCTCGGCGAGGGCTCGCGCTTTTGGTTCGATCTCGATCTCGAGCTCGTGCAATCGATGGCTTCCAAACGCGACACGCGTTCGAACCGTCCTGTGCCGTGGAACCACGAAGCGCGCGTGCTGATCGCGGACGACGAGCCCGGCAATCGCGCGATCTTGGTCGCGATGGTCGAGAGCTTGGGCGCGAAGGCGGAAGCGGTTGCCAACGGGCGCGAGGCCGCGGAAGCGGTCGCGACCGGCCGCTTCGACCTCGTGCTGATGGACTGGGAGATGCCCGAGATGAGCGGCGTGCAGGCGACGCGCGCGATTCGTGCGCGTGAAGCTCACGGCGTGCGCGTGCCTATCGTGTGCCTCACCGGACACGCGACTGAATTTATTGCATCGGCGATCCAACAGGCGGGTTTCGACGGTTGCATGCAGAAACCTTTCTTGCTCGGCCAGCTCGCCGAAATGCTGAGCCGTTTTCTTAGGGAGCCTAGTAATGGCTGAGCATGTGTTGGGGGAGCTCAAAGTATTCGTGGATGAGCTCGCACGACCGATCGAAATGCGATTTTTGGGGGAAAGCGATTCCGCCAATGTCAGCAAGGAGCTGCGCGCGCTGTTTACGAAATACATAGAGCTGGCGGCGCAGCACGGTCTCTCGCTCGACTTCCGGGAGCTCACCTATATGAACTCGTCGAGCTTCCCCCCGATCGTCGAGCTGATTCGCGAGCTGCACGAGCGCAAAGCACCGATTACGGTGCTCTATAGCCAGAGTAAGGCGTGGCAGCGCACGCCCTTTACTGCCATATCGAGCATCGCTGCGGTCTACGACAACCTGACAGTGAGAGCCTGCTGAGCGTCGAGAGTGAGATGGAGAGGATTCGCTTCGAACCGGTGCGCGACTGGCGCGACCTGCGGCACCTTCGAGGCGCCGTGGAGCTCGCGTTGGCCGAGCTGCCAGAGCCGGTGCGCGCGGCGCTCGTGATCGCGGCCAACGAGCTCGTCGAAAACGGGCTTCTGCACGGCGATCCGGGCGGCGAAGTCGCTTCGCGCACCGAAGAACAGCGCGCGGCGGTGACGCTCGAGCTGATCCGCAGCCGTGAAGCGATCGAGCTCTCGGTGACGACGCCCCTGCGCTCGGTCGACCGCGCGCGCATCGTGTTGCACCTGGTCGAAGAGGTCGAGTCGGCGCTCAACCCGCGGGCCGCGTACGTCGAGCGCTTGCTCGAGCTCGCGCGCGCCGAGACGAACACGACCAGCAAGCTCGGCTTTCATCGCATCGCGCTCGAGGGTGGTTGTTCTCTGCAAGCGGTGCATCGCAACGATCACCTGACGGTGCGTGCACGGCGCTCGCTGCTTTGAAGCTGCAAGGCATGCTCTCCGCTCCGCATTCGTTTCGTGCCGAGCAAGAGCTGTATCGCTCCCACCGCACGATCATCGAGCTCGGCGCCCATGATGGCCGGCGCGTGGTGGTCAAGCGCGGCGCAGGCAAAGCCTCGCCCGCGACGCGCCAGCGTGCAGCGCGTGAAGCGCGTTTGCTCAAGCTCGCGCAGTCCGAGTACGTGATCGCGTGTTACGGCCAGCTCGGCCAGCTGAGCCAGCCGGGCGAAGCGAACGCGCCGGCCGACGCCGAAGAATCCGGCTCGCTGCTGCTCGAGTACCTCGAGGGCACCACGCTCGCGCAGCTGCCCTGTCCGCTTTCGCTCGAGCGCTTCTGGAGCATTGCGATCGACGCATGCCGCGCGCTGACCGCGGTGCACGACGCGCAGATCATCCACAAGGACATCAACCCTTCGAACCTGGTGCTTACCAGCGAAGGCGTGACGAAGCTGATCGACTTCGACATCGCGACGCTGTGCACGCGCGAGAGCCGGCGTTTTCGCGCGCCCTCGCAGATCGAAGGCACGCTGCTGTTCATCGCGCCCGAGCAGACCGGGCGCACCAGCCGTCCACTCGATCTGCGCGCCGATCTCTATTCACTCGGCGCGACGTTCTATTGGCTGCTCGCAGGCCGCCCTCCGTTCGAGGAGATCGATCCGCTCGCGCTCTTGCATCGGCATATCGCGGAGAAGCCCAAGCCGCTCACCCAAGCACCGCCTGCGCTCGACCGCATCGTGCAGCGCTTGCTCGCCAAGCACGCTGAGGATCGGTACCAATCTGCGCGCGGTCTCGAGCGCGACTTGGTGCGCGCGCGCGACGGCGCGCTGACCGAGCAGAGCGAGCTCGGCGTCGACGACGTGCCGTACCGCTTGGTGCTGCCGGTGCGCATGCTCGGGCGCGAGCGCGAGTCGCGCGCGCTGTGCGATGCGTTCGACGCCATGCACGAAGACGGCCGCTGCCGGCTCGCGCTGGTCGCGGGCTATTCGGGCGTCGGCAAGACCTCGCTCGTGCGCGAGGTGCACAAGCCGCTCGTGGCGCGCGCGGGTTATTTCCTGCAAGGCAAGTTCGACCCGTTCGATCGCAATACACCGTACGCCGCGCTCTCGACCGCGCTCGAGGGCCACGTGCGCGTGCTGCTCGGCGAGACGTCGGAGCAGCTGCAGGGTTGGAAGCAGCGCTTGAGCAGCGCGCTCGGCGACCGCGCCGGTACACTGGTACGCGGCTTCCCGATGCTCGCACCGCTGTTCGCCGCATCGGACGGAGCGCTCGAGTCGCAGGAAGCCGTCAGTGATCCGCAGCAGATGGGGCGCTTGCTGCAGCGTTTGTTCGGCGTGCTGGCGTCGCGCGCGCATCCGCTGGTGCTCTTCTTCGATGATCTGCAGTGGGCCGATGCGGCGACGCTCGCGTTCATCGAGCGCACGGCGCAGGTCGGGCGCTCGATCTTGATCGTGGGCGCGTATCGCGACAACGAGGTTGGGGTCGCGCATCCGTTGCGCGAGCTGGTGTCGCGGCTCGGAACGACGCTCGCTGCGCACGTCGCGCTGCATCCGCTCGGCGAGCCGGTGGTCGCCGCGTTCATCGCCGAGACGCTGCATCGGCCGCTCGACGCGGTGGCCTCGCTGGCCAGCACGCTCTATCAGCGCACCGGCGGCAATCCGTTTTTCCTCGGTCAAACGCTGCTCGAGCTCGAGCATCAAGAGGTCCTCGCGCTGCGCGACGGCGTTTGGGATTGGAACGCAGCGCGCGTGGCTGCGCTGCCGCCCGCCGAGCATGTCGCGGACATCACCGCGCAGCGCTTCGCGAAGGTGCCACGCGAGATCGGTGACCTGTTGTTCGTGGCCGCGTGTCTGGGCAACGAGGTCGAGCTGACGCAGCTGCAGCGGGTGCTCGTGCTCTCCGCGGGCGCGATTGAAGCGCTGGTCGAGCGCGCGCTGTACGACGGCTTCGTCACGCAGCTCGAGCCCGGGCGGATGGCCTTCGTGCACGACCGCGTGCGCCTCGCCGCGTACGAGCAGCGCGATGCAGCCGCGCGCAGAGCTCAGCACCGCCGCATCGCGGACGTCTTGCTGGGGACCCCCGAGGGGCGCGGCCGGCGCTTGTTCGAAACCGTCGCGCAGCTGCAAGCCGCGTTCGATGTCACCGCAAAGGAGCCCGAGCTCACGGCTGCGCTGGTCGATCTCAGCTTGCTCGCAGCGCAACGCGCGCACGGCGCGGGCGCCTTCGAAGCGACTGCCGGCTATGCCCGAGCATGCCGCGAGGTGTTGACTACGCTGGAGCGGCAAGCTTCCGAGGAATATCGCTCGGCCACTTCGCTCTACGGCGATGCCCAGTACAGCTTGGGAAGCTTCGCGCAAGCGCATCGCGCATACGATGAGCTGCTCTCGATCGAAACCGATCCGGTGCGACGCTCGGCGGTGTACCGCCAGAAGGCGGTCGCCAAGACCGTCGAGGGCGAGCTCGACGAAGCGTACGGATACTTCGTGCTGCTCGTGCGCGAGCTCGGCTTCGACTTCAACACCATGCCGACCGCCGACGAAGCCGCCGGCATGGTCGAGTGGGCGCGCGAGACGCTGGTCGAGTTCGGGCTCGCCGAGCTCGAAGGCCTGCCGCGAAACGACGAGAGCCTATCGGGCGTGCTGATCGACGCGTGCTTGTACTTCGGCACGATCGCGTACGCGTTTCGGCCCGAGAGCTTCAAGGCGGTCCAGTCGTACACGCTGATTCACTGCTTTGATTGGGGCGTACCGCCTTCGGCGTCGCCGATGATCACCGCCTGGGCGCACTGCGCCGCATCGGTGCGCGACTACGCGCTGGCGCTCGAGGTCGGGCGCTCGGGGTGCCGGCTCGCCGAGCGCTACAGCCCGCCCGCGGTCGCCGAACGCGCGCGTACGCTCTACGCGATCCTCGCGATGCACTACGCATCCGCGAGCGACGAGCAGCTGATGGAGCTGCGCGCGTGCGCGGATCGCTGCGCGGCGCACGGCGATCTCGAGTACGCCGGCCATGCGCGCGCGGAGCACGACGCGATCCTGGTGCTGTCGCAAGGCGCGAGCGTGGTGGTCAGCGAGCGCATCGCGAGCTCGCGCGCGTGGGCCACGGATCTGCACGTCGTCGCAGGCATGCACGGCGCCGCGCGCATGGAAGCGCACCTCGCCGCGCTGCGCGGTGTGGACATGGAGCGCGGAACGAGCATGCCGGCGCGCTCGCCCGATGCGCATGCACGGCGCTTCGAGGACGAAGCGCTCGCCGCCGCGCGCGATCGAGCGTTCCGCGTCGCGCTCGCGGTGCTGCTCGGAGATTACCAAGAAGGCGTCGCTCAATACGCACGCTTTGCCGCGCTGCGCGCGCCGCTCGAGGGCAGCTTCGTGCTGACGCTCGTGAGCTTCTTCGGCGCGGTCGCGCTGTGCATGCAGCGCGCGCGCAGCGGGGCGCTTTCCGAGACGCACGCGGCGCTGCTCGCGGATGCGCATGCGCTCGTTCGCCTGCACGCGGCGCAAAACGCGCGCGCGAGCGGTGCTTACGCCAGCCTGCTCGATGTGCTCGCAGACGATCCGCAGCGCGGCCTCGAAGGCTTCGAGCGCGCAGTCGAGCAGGCGCAGATCAGCGGCGCGCCCGTGCTTGCTGCGCTGGGTGCTGCGCTCGCCGCGGAGCGCCATCGCGATGCCGGCCAAATCCGCATCGCGCATTCGTTCGCCGAGCAAGCGTCGCGCGAGTACGCCGAGCTCGGCATCTTCGCTGCGGTGCGCGCGTTGCAGCGCCGGCTCAGCGACGTGGGCTTGCGCCCGGTGAGTC
>JAYUYY010000584.1:0-11690 GCA_043752225.1 Sandaracinaceae bacterium
AAGGAAGACTTCCTTCAGCGCATGCGCGAGCTCGACGCCGGTGCCGCGGGTTACCTGCGCAAAGAAGCGGGCAGCCATCAAATCCTGTCGACGGTCGCGCAAGTGCTCGCGCCGCGCACCGAGCTCGAGATCGCGCTCGCGAGCGACGACGAAGTGCGCGGCCGGATCGACGTGCTCGGCGCCGAGCGCTTGCTCTGGACGGTCGCGATGAAGCGGCCGAACGCGCGCATCGCCGTGCGCGACGCGTTCAACCTGTTCGAGGTCGACGTGCGTGCAGGCAGTCGCATCGCGGTGACGCGCACCGCGACTGACGGCACGTTCTCGCGCGGTCGCGCGGCGCTGCGTCAGCTCGTGGGCGTCAGCTCCGGGCGTTACACGGTGTCGATCGCCGAAGGCACGCTGCGCAATGCGTTCAGCGAGCCATTCGACAAAGTGCTGGGCGATGCGGTGCGCGATCTCGGTGCGCTGCTCGACGCCGTCAGCGACTCGTTTCTCTTGCGCGTCGAGCGCGTGCTGCTCGACGACGAAGTCTTGAGCGCGCTGCTCTCGGTCACGCCGACCGAGCTGGCCGAGGTCGCCGCGCGCTTGCGCAGCGCCGAGCCGGTGAGCCGGTTGGTGCTGTCGGGTCGCTGGTCGGCGCGCGAGCTCGAAGAGCACCTGCGCGAGCTGGTGCGGCGCGGCGCGCTGGTCGCGGTGCAAGGGCCAAGCGGCGAAGATCTCGCCGCCGAAGCGCGCGAGGCACGCGAACGCGATCCGGGCTCGCTCTTGCACACCAGCTCCGCGGTGCGGCGCAGCACGATGCCGCCGCCGACCACGGTCGAGGAGGCGGAGGTCGACTGGGTGGAAGAGCAAGCGGCGGGCGGGCAACCGTTCGATCCGCACGCGGTCGACGAGCACCGCGCGCTCGACGCCGCGCTCGGCGTGCGCGCGGATGCGCTGCTCTGGAGCTCGATGAAGGTCGCGGGCTCAGTGGGCTCGCTCCCTCCGTTTAGAGAGCCGGACCCGCTGCGAGCCCACACCGACACGATCGCGGATCCGGTCTCGCGCTGGGAGCCGCTGGCGTCGGAAGCGTTCGCCGCTGAAGCGCTGCAAGTCGCGGATTCGACGACCCCCGATGCCGAAGAGCTCGAAGACATACGCGAGCTTGAGCGGCCGGATCCTCGAACGCGAGAGTCGCGTCCTTCCGATCGCGTTCGGGATATTCCTCGCGCGAGCGATCGTCCGGCGGCCGGGTTCAACGTGCGCAGTCGATCGCTCGACGCGACGCCGATCAAAAAGCCGCGAACGCAAAGCCGAGCGCTGCCCGCGGACCCGCGCGATCCGTTTGCCGTGCGCTTCGCTTGGCTCCTGATCGCGCTCGTCGCGATCGGCTACGTGGGCTGGAGCTGGGCGCGGCCGAAGGGCGGGGCCTCCAGCGAGACGATCGAAGAGGTGACCGCACCCGCTCCTCACGCGCCGGCTCCCGCGCAGGCTCAACCACCGGTGATTCCACCGGTGATTCCGACGGTCGTTGCGCCGAAGGCGACCGCGCCCGGGTCTCCGGCGAGCGCAGCGGCAAAACCGAGCGATGACACGAGCGCTTCCGAGACCGTTGAATTCGGTCGCGTGTTGCCATTCATCGACACGACCCGCCCCTCGACGCGCAACATCACGGTCGCCCCGACGCAGGGCTTGCTCGTCATCGAAGCCGATCCGGGCAGCGAGCCGACACGCGTCAAGATCGCGGGCAAGGATCGCGGGGCGGCGCCGCTCGCGCTCGCGCTCGACCCCGGCCGCCACGAGCTCACGCTCTTGCGAGCCAGTGGCACGAGCTTTCGATATTTGGTGATCCGCACCGGCGAAACCCGTGTGGTTTCCATTCATCCGTTCGGTTCGCCCGCGAAGCAGTAGAAAGAAATCGTCGGCGATCGCCGCGTCCACGACGTGCGCGCCGCGGGATTGGGGCGAAATGCTCGCCTTTACATCCCCTAGGGACCGGTATACTGCCGCGTCCGTTGCAACGGGTAACGCGCCGTACGCCACCTGTATCGTGCGCGTTCGATTGTGCCCTGGAGGATCGATGTCGGTTCAGCGCCTGTACGTTGGGAAGCACTCCACTCGGAAGGCCGACACGCTCGTCTGCGCGCTCGCGCTCGCGTCATGCGCGTTCGGTTGCGGTGACGATGCGAAGAGCGAGACCGGCGCGAAGGCCAGCTCTGCCGAGCTCGCTGACAAGGGCGTGGGCGCGACGCCCGCCGCCATTCCTGCCGATCAGCCCGGCACCGACGACGGTCTGCGCTCGCACCTCAACTTGCAGAGCTTGGTGCACCTCGCCGACATCGATCAGGGCGGTCTCTTGCTCGACTTCGGATCGCCGGCGCGCGCGAAGTACACCTCGGGCGAGTTCAAGACCGGCTGGCTCAAGGACGGTCGCGAGGGCGACACCGATTTCACGTACGTCGGCGCGGCGGGCCGCGTGTATCTGCCGATCGAAGGGCAGGGGCCTTTTGCGCTGCGCGTGCGGCTCAAGTCGCTCAGCACCAAGAACCTCCAGCTGTTCGTGAACAACGAGATGCTGCAAGCCGTGAAGCTCGCAGGGCAGGGCTTCTCGGAGCACGAGATCGCATTGCCCGCGAACGTGCTGCATGCCGGTGAGAACCAAGTGCTGCTGCGCTTCGGCGACACGACCAAGCTCGAAGGCCAAGACGTCGCTGCCGCGATCGATTACGTGCGCGTCGTGCGCGCGAGCGCCGATCCCGCCGCGCCGATCGTGCAGAGCGATCTCAAGACTTTGCCGCTCTACGGCTCGCTCGTGCGCGAGGTCAGCGTGGGCGACTCCAAGCGCAAGGCGCTCGCGATCGCTGCGCCGAGCGTCGTTAGCTACTACGTCGAGGTGCCCGCGAAGGCCGCGCTCAGCTTGCGCGTGGGCCAAAGCGCCGGCACCGGTGCGACGGCCAAGGTGCGCGTGACGCCTGCAGGTGAAGCCCCAACCGAGATCTATTCGCAGGCGCTCGGCACGTCGTGGCAAGACAAGGTCGTCTCGCTCGATCGCTTCGGCGGCCAAGTCGTGCGGCTCGATCTGATCGCGGAAGGCGGCGGACAAGTTGCCTGGAGCAGCCCCGCGATCGTGGTGCCGAAGGTCGAGCTGGCGGACGCGACGCACGCGAAGAACGTGATCGTCCTGCTGATCGACACGCTCCCGGCGAACAAGCTGCAGGTCTTCAACGACAAGAGCCGCGTGAAGACGCCCGTGCTCGATGCGATCGCGCGCGAAGGCGCAGTGTTCGAGCACGCGCAGTCGCCGGAGAACTGGACCAAGCCGTCCGTCGCTTCGATTCTCACGGGTCTCTACCCGATGACGCACCGCACCAAGCAAGACGACTCGAAGCTGCCGCAGAGCGCTCTGATGTTGAGCGAGGCCTTCAAGCAAGCGAGCTTCGACACTGCGACCTTCCTCGCCAACGGCTACGTCTCGGACAAGTTCGGCTTCGATCAGGGCTGGGACCACTACACGAACTACATCCGCGAGAACAAGACGACGACCGCGGAGGGCGTGTTTCGCGAGACCGCCGATTGGATCCAAGCGCACAAGGAAAAGCGCTTCTTCGTCTACGTGCAAACGATCGATCCGCACGTCCCGTACGACCCGCCGGACGAGTACTTGAAGATGTACGACGCGGCCCCGTACGAAGGGATCATCGCGCCGCGCAAGACGCCCGAACAGCTCGAGCAAGCCAAGCGCAACCCGCCCGCCATAAAGTTCAACGAGCGCGATCGCGCCCGCTTGAACGCGCTCTTCGACGGCGAGGTCAGCTACCACGATAAGCACCTCGGCGTGTTCATCGAGCGCTTGCGGAGCATGGGGGTCTACGATGAAACCGCGTTCGTCATCGTGTCCGATCACGGCGAAGAGTTCTTCGAGCACGGCTCGTACGGTCACGGCCACTCGCTCTATCAAGAGCTGCTGCACGTGCCGTTCATCGTGCGTATGCCGGGCGTCGTACCGCCGGGTAAGCGCATTCCGGAATCGGTCGGCACGCTGGATGTCGCGCCGACGGTGCTCGCGATGACCGGCCTGCCGGTGCCTGAGGTGATGGAGGGCGTCAATCGCTTGGACCACATGCGCGGCGATATTCCGGCGGGTCCGGCTGTTGCGTTCAGCGACTTCCTCGACGATCGGCGCGCGATTCGCGCCGGCCGCTACAAGCTGATCTTGCGCGGCGTGAACGCGACGCTGTTCGACCTCGAGAAGGATCCGCTCGAGCAAGCCGAGCTGCCGATCGACAAGAACCCGATCGCGATGCGCTATTGCCGCACGATGCTCGGCCAGTTCCTCGGCGCCCGCGACCGGCACAACTGGCTCGCCGCCGACTCGTCCAAGCAATCCGTCGAGCTCCAACAAGAAGCAGCGGACATGGACCCGAAAACCAAAGCCGGCCTCAAGGCGCTCGGCTACGCAAATTAGACACCACGGTGCCCGCGCGTGCCACCGCACGCGTATACGCGTCGCGTATACAGATTCGGCTGCCGCAGCGCGGAGCGCGGCGGCGAAGCGAGTATCGTGGGGCGATGCTTCGCACCGACCTAGCGCGAGCAACCGCGTGCATCGCGCTGATCGCGTGCTCCGAGCCGCACGACGATGGTGGCTCTCGGCACGACGCGACTGACGCATATGAAACGCTCTGCATTGCGGCCACGAGCGAAGCCGCCTGCCGAGACGTCGAGCTCCCGCGGCTCACGAACTGCACGGACTGTGGCCACGCGTGCCTTTGGCTCCCATTGCGTGAGGTCGCACGAGTCGATGGAGGATGCGAGTACGGCGAGTCTTCCGGACTGTGCGTGTACCGGCAGATCGGCGAGGACCCTTCGTTCAAGCTCCGGGACCTCTGCCTTGGTAGCGGTTCGAGCGGAGGGGATCTCTGGCTCGATCGTTCAGGCGCCATCGCCAAGGTTGGCTTTGTGGGTCTTGGCGCCGTTTCGCACCCCGACCTCGAGCGCTGCACGGATTACGACTACTTGGGCGACCCGTTCGCGCTCGCGCCCGAGTGCGAATGCCCCTGCCAGCCCGGCTATCCGGACGCCGAGTGCGAAGCGCTCGGACAGAACGTTGATCCGCCTGTCGCAAGCGGCATCGAGGTTTGTCCTGGCGTGCCCGATCATCGCGTGTCGCGCGAGCGCTGCACGACCGAGCTGAGCGAACCCGCTTGCGATCCAGATCGCGGCATGTGCAGTACGGACGATGACTGCGCGAGCGGCAGCTGCGTGGGCTGCCTTTGCATCGTGCCCTGTGTCGCTGACGCCGATTGCGATGCCGGGGAATCCTGCGTATGCGGAACCCGCTACGCACACCTAAGCCAGTGCGTTCCGAGTCTTTGCGCAACCGACGCCGACTGCGCTCAAGGCGAGGTGTGTGCGCTGAGCTACGGCAGGACGCATCGAGGGGGCTCGTGCGAAGTCCAAGCGCTTTGGTGCCGAGCGCCCTATGCGGAGTGCGACGGAACGCGCTGCGGTGATAGCGAGATGTGCACGGTCGATCCCGACTCCGGCGATTGGGCCTGCTCCTCGGACGATCGCTGCAGACGCTGACGTTCGGCGAGCCGGCCGACCTCGCAACTCCCTTTTTTGCGGTGCGCGAAGGGCTGCCGTAGGCTTGCCGTGATCATGGCTCGCCCGACTTCCCGTGCGGTACCTCTCGTGCTTGCAGCTCTCTCCTGGGCTGCGCCCGGTTCCGCGCAGCCGACCGCGCGGGCTGACGAGGAAATCGACCCCGGCACGATGAGCGCTGCGCACGAAGTGCCCGTGGCCGCCGACGCCGAGCATCCGCGCGGCGTCTATATGGGCGTAACGCCCGGCGGTCCGGAGAAGCCTCCGGTGCCCGCGACGCCCAACAGCACGCCGGCGATCGTGACCTGGCCCGGCTTTCAGATGCGCGCCGACGGCAGCTCGCGCGTATTCGTGCAGACCACGACGCCGGTCACCGTGACGCCTTCGCAGAAGGGCAACTTGCTCACGATCGATCTCGGCGGTGCACGCGTGAATGCCGAGACCAACGCATTCGCCCTCTACACGCGCTTCTTCAACACGCCGGTCGTGCGCGCGCAGATCAAAGGCGGCGGCAAGAAGAGCGTGCTCGAGATCGAGCTGCGCGCATCGGTCCAGCCGATCATCTCGAGCGAGCAGGCCAAGAGCGGCTTCTTCTTCATCTACGTCGACTTCCCCGCGGGCGATTATCTTCCGAAGGGCGGAGCGCCTGTGCCCGCGCCACCCGGTTCGCCCGCACCCGCGGGCAAGCGCGCCGGCGCGCCCGAGACGCCCGCGCACCTCGATGATGCGCCGCCCGCTCCGCCTGAGCCGGCTGCGCCGAAGGCCAAAGCCAGCGGCCAATTCAAAGCCGGCATCAAGCTCTAAGCGCGCGCGCGCCGTATCCAAAATGCGGTCCGAAATCCGGTCCGACTCGGCTACTGTGCCGCGTCTCGAACCGGCCTAGGAAACGATATGCGACGCACCGCAAAAGCACTGATCGGCACGCTCGGCTACGCGCTCGTGCCCAAGCAGGTGCACACGCTCGAGAACCTATTCCACGCGCCCTACTACTTGAGGCATACCGCGCGCCGCCTCGAGCACATGGCGACGATCGGCGTTCCCGTCGCGGGCTTGTCGGTGCTCGAAGTCGGCGCAGGCGTCGGTGACTTCTCGCACTACTACCTCGATCGCGGCTGCCGCATGACGATCACCGAGGCGCGCCCCGAAAGCCTTGCGTATCTGCGCAATCGCTACCCGGGCGAAGACATCCGCGCGCTCGACATTGATCACCCAAGCGCGGTTGCCGGCGCTCCGTTCGCCGTCGTGCATTGCTACGGCGTGCTCTATCACTTGGATCGGCCGGCCGAAGCGCTGGCGTTCTTGGCCAAGCACTGCAGCCGTTATCTCTTGCTCGAGACCCGCGTGTCGTACGGCGACGCGCTCGAGCTGCATCCGGTGGCCGAGCAACGCGGCTCAGCGACCGAAGCGGTGTCGGGTCAAGGCTGTCGCCCGACGCGAGCCTGGGTAATGCGCGAGCTGCGAAAGCACTTCGAGCATGTTTACGTACCGCTGTCGCAGCCCAACCACGCGGAGTTCCCGCTCGATTGGACGCCTGGAGCGCCCGAGGTCGAGTCGAGCCGCAGCATCTTCGTCGCGTCGCGACAGCCGCTCGACTTGCCAGGCCTGGTCACCGAGCTCCCGGCACGCCAGCACCGCCATCCGTGATCGTTACGGCGCAGCGTTCGCGCCAGACGCCGCTTTCGGTGCAGGCGAACCGGCCGGCGCGGGTGCAGTGGCCGGTGCGGGTGCAGTGGTCGGTGCCGTTGCAGGCATCGGCGCGGGCGCGGGCGCAGGCGCGATGGGCGCGACGGCAGGCGCTCCCGACGGCTCCGTAGCAGCGGGTGTTGGCATGGGTGGGGGCGCCACCACGTTCGCTGCGCCTTGCGCGGGCAGACGGCCTGCTTGCACGTCGGTCGCGACCTGCGAGACGAGCGCCAAGAACTTCAGCATGTCCGGCATCTGCGACGGCACGAGCTTCCACGCGTTGCCGCAAGCCTCGACACCAAACGTCGAGTACGGCCGGCCAAGCACCTTGAAGCTCTCGAACGTTGCGCGACCGCCGATCTCGATCATCGGGCCTTTGGATTTCTCCACGCCGGAGACGGCCACGGGCTGCGCGTTGATCAGCGCGTCGAGCCCGTCGCACGTGTCGAAGCGCGCCTGATAGTGCGGCGCGCTGAGCTTCACGTAGACGCTTTGCAGCTCAGCCTGCGGCGCGCTGACCAGCGTCAACATCGCGGAGCCGAGCGAAAAGGATGCCTTCACGACGTGCAGGTCGCGCGCGCGATCGAAGCTGCGCTCGGCATTGCTCAGACCGCTCGGCGTCGCAGCACTAGGGGCCGGCTGGAAGCTACGCGCGGGCCGATAGTCCTCGCTGCCCTCGCGCCGCCATTCGCTCGCGCCGGCCGCAATCTCGCTCGCGCCTCCGAACCAAACCGACGTGCTCAGCATCAACCCGAGCGAAAACCCGGCGACGTCGTAGGTCTCCGAGGATCCGTTCAAGTAGAGGATCAGCGCTCCGAGATCGATCGAGCCATGCGGACCCACGAACGCGTGCACGCCGATCGTCGGGCCGATCGAGAAGGTCGTCTCCGAGATCGTCGAGGTGCCTACGGATGCTGAGCTGTTGGCGTACGTAGCGCCTGCCATCATGCCGACGTATCCGCGCAGCAAGCCCGGCGAAGGAAAGAGGTACTCGGCATAGGGAAGGAAGCTCACCGCCGTCGCGGACAGGGCCCTGGGTGCACCGGTGTCGATGCTCTTGTGCGAGAGGATGAAGTGCGCTCCGAGCAAAGCGTTCTCGCCGAGGCCACCGCCCAACGAGATGCCGAGACCTGCGTCTCCGAATCCGACGCTGGTGGTCTTCAGCTCAGCGGCCTCCTCGAAAGCATCGACCTCGGCCTCGGAGAGCGTCACCGTCACGCTCTTGTAGGCGAGCGGCGTCGACGTCAGCGCGAGGCGTCCTGCGCGATCGGTCGCTTGCGCGTACGCAGAGCTCGCCACCAACAAGACACAGACGACTAAAGCCAAGCGCTGCATAAGCCCTCCCGACAAATAAGCGGGCGGAGACTTCGCACGGAGGTTCCAGCTCGGCAATGCCCGCAGCTGCGAATACAAATCGCTTACGCAGCGGAGCGACGCGAGTGCTTACCCTTGGTGAGGTGCGCCATGCCTTGCGTGAGGCCTTCCAAAGTCATCGGATACATCTCGAAGACTTGGCGCACGGCATCGATGGTCGTGCCTTCCCAGTAGTTGCGCGGCTCGGGGTTCATCCACACGGCGTCGCGGAAGTGCTGCTGCAGCTGCATCAGCCACGCGATGCCCGGCAACGCGTTGCGATCGGTCGCGGAGATCGCGCCGCCTTGGCGCATCAGCTCGTACGGCGCCATCAGCGCATCGCCGACCATCACCAGCTTGTAGTGACGACCGCACTCGTGCAGCAGATCGTTCACCCAGATCGGCTCATCGAATTTCTCGGTCTTGAAGACGCGGCCGTAGACGCAGTTGTGGAAGTAATACGTGCGCAGCTCTTTGAAGTGCGAGGCGCGCTTCGCGGCCGAGAACAGGCGCGACATCATCTCGGAGTGCGGATCCATCGAGCCGCCGACATCCATCAGCAAGATGACGCGCGTGTTCGGTCGGCTCGGCGGCCGCGTCACGATCTCGAGCTCGCCTGCGTTCTTCGCGGTCTCGCGGATCGTCCGATCGAGATCGAGCTCTTCGTCTGCGCCTTCGCGGATGAACGCGCGCAAGCGGCGCAGCGCCATCTCCATCTGCCGCAGGTCGAGCGTGAGATCGCTGCGGTACGGTCGGTACTGGCGCGCATCCGCGGCTTGAATCGCCGAGCGATTGCCGCCCTTTGCGACGTTCATGCCTTGGCGCGGCTTGCCTTCGCGTCCGAACGGCGACGTGCCTGCGGTACCGACCCACTTGTTGCCGCGGTCGTGGCGCTCCTTCTGCTCTTCCATGCGCTGCTCGAACAGCTTGCGCAGCTCCTCGACGTCGAGGCTCTCGGCCAGCGCGCGCTCTTCGGGCGTCAGCTCTTCGATCCGGATCTTCGCGTCCTTGAGCCACTCGAGCAGCTCTTCTTTGAGCCGCACGCCTTCGCCTTCGACGCCTTTGAACTCGGCGAGGAACGCTTGATCGAACGGATCGAGGTGACCTTCACGGTGCACGCACAGCGAGCGCGCGACGTAATAGAAACCGTCGAGCGAGTTCTCGTGCAGGCCCGCGGCGAGCGCCTTGCCGAGCGCGATCGCTTCCTGCGTCCCGACCGGCACGTCGTGCTTGCGCAGCCGATACAAGAAGTTGAGGAACATCGGCGGCTTTGATTTGCCGCTCATGTCAGCTCCTCCAGCGCGCGCCGCCCGAGAGTTGATCGGCGTACGCCGCGAGGTCTTGTTCTTTCTTCAGCAGCGTGCCGAGGAACGGCAGGTTCTTGTCGAGCTTGATCGTCTCGAGGCCCATGTTCTTGAGCATCGCGATCCAGTCGACCAGCTCGCTCGTGCTCGGGCGCTTGCGCAGCCGCTGCATGTTGCGGATCGCGTAGAACGCGTCCATCGCTTGCTTCACGAGGTCTTCGTTCAAGCCTTCGTGGTGCACTTCGACGATCCGCGACATCAAGTCCCGATCCGGGAAGTCGATGAAGTGGAACACGCAGCGGCGCAGGAACGCGTCGGGCAATTCCTTCTCCGCGTTGCTGGTGATGATCACGACCGGGCGCTGCTTGGCGATGATCTCATCACCGGTCTCGACGACCTTGAAGCGCATCTTGTCGAGCTCGTGCAGCAAGTCGTTCGGGAACTCGAGGTCCGCCTTGTCGACCTCGTCGATCAAGAGCACCACGCGCTCTTCGGCTTTGAACGCTTCGCCCAGCGGACCGAGCCGGATGTAGCGGCGGATGTCGCGCACGTCGCCGTCGCCGAAGCGGCTGTCGTAGAGCCGCTGCACGGTGTCGTACTGGTAGAGACCTTCCTGCGCGCGCGTCGTGCTCTTCACGTGCCACGTCAGCAGCTTCATCCCGAGCGCTTGAGAGACCGCTTCCGCGAGCTGTGTCTTGCCGGTGCCAGGCTCACCGCGTACCAAGAGCGGCTTCTGCAGCACCAACGCACAGTTAACAGCCGCCTCGAGCGACTCGTTGGTCAAATAGCTATCGGTACCGCTGAAGCGGGGCGTTTCACTCATGGCTGGAAAGTCCTTCCGCACGTCGGCGCTCTGCCGTGTCCTTGCGACGGACACGATCTAGAGTCGCCGCGCGCTTGCACCGGCAGGTGTCATCGTGACATCTACACTGGCCCGTGGCGTCCCGCTACCCCGTGCAAGTCAAATGCTTTGCTTGGCTCGCCGCGCTCTGCGCGTTGGTGCTTTTGGCGAGCTGCAAGCGTTTCGAACGCCTGACCGGCGCCCGCACTTCAGACGAAGAAACGGAGTTCGCGCGTTGCGCGGTGCTCGAACCGCCTGCCGATCGCGAATGGAAAGTCGGGCGAATCGGGCTGCGCATCCACCAGCGTGAGCTGGAGCTAAGCGGGCTTACGCTGCCTTGGTCCTTCGCAGCCTTTGCGGGTCCTGCACCGGGCGCCGGGCTCAAGGCCGAGATGCTGAGCGCGGTGCGCAACGCAAACCCGGCGCTCGTGTTGGTGATGGGCGGCTTGGGCGACAGCGAAGCCGAAGCGGTCGCGACGCTCAAAACGCTCGCGAGCTTGGCGATGCCGGTGTTGATCGTGCAGGGCGGTCGCGACCGACCCGCGGTGATCGAGGCCGCGCTCGAGTCCGTCCATCGCGATCACCTGCTCGACGTCAGCGCGCTGCGCCGCGTGCGCGTGGGCAAAGACAGCTTCGCGATCGTGCCCGGCGCCGCGCACGGCCGATACGCGCTCGATGAAAACGCATGCGGCCATGCGCTCGCCGACATCAAGCCGCTGAGCCAGGAGCTCGGTGCTCTGCCTGCCGGCGAGCGGCGCTTCATCTGGGCATGGCACGCGCCTGCGAGCGTCGGCCCGTTCGGGGTAGGGCGCGACGCTCGAGGTGTGGAGGCGGGCGACCTCGACCTGGCCGAGCTGGCGACCCGGATCGGCGCACCCGGTGGGATCTTCGCGTGGCCGCACGTCCGGGCCGCGGAGCCGTCGGTC
>JAYUYY010000585.1:0-4792 GCA_043752225.1 Sandaracinaceae bacterium
AGCTAGCGCCCCAGAGGCTCGCTCGATGGGTGATGTGGAACGCAGCGTTGACAAGAAAGTGTCCTTGCCCAAACAAAGGCATGGCCAAGGTCACCTCGAGACTGCAAGTCATGCTGCCCGAGAGCCTGGCCGCTCAGAGGCAGCGTCCTACGAAACGCGTGGGCGCAGTCCGTGTTCGCAATCCGTTCGTGTGAACGAATCGTGCAGCACGTGAGCCGCGCTCTGCTGGCCTTGGCCAGATCTGCCCCATTTCGGCACGAGACGTGGCCAATAGAGCTGCGCCTGCAGCTCTTCGCAAAGTCACGCACTCCACAAACAACACAGAACACACGGTTTTCGCTTGGCTTTGTAAGTGGCGTGCGTGACAAACGCGCGGTCGGGGGGCCGGCGAAAAAATTCGTATCGTAGCTACGCAACTGACGCGCGGCTCGGCCGATGTGGGGACCAGGAACAGCGATGACGACCGTGCTCCGCCGGATTGCGTTGTGGTGCTGCGTACTCGCGGGTGCGATCGCTCCCGAGCGCGCTGCCGCCGATCAATGGGTGGTCGTGCCTGTGGTCGTTGCGACGGAGCAGGAGGCGCGGCTCGATGGCTCGCACGCTGCGCGGCCGTTTGCCGAAGCGCTTTCGGAGCATGCGCGCGTCCTGCCGTTCGCGACCGCGCGCGACCGGTTCGAGATGCGCGAATCCTCGATGCCGATGGCGGCCACGCATGGCGACCTGGACCAACTCGCTCGCGACGCGCAGCAAGCGCTCTATCACGTGGCGATGGGTCTCTACAGCAGCGCGAGCGGTGATGTGGAGCGCGTGATGGCCCGCGCCGATCGAGCGCTCGAGTCGCTCAACCGCGAGACGATCGCTGCGCGGCAGCTGCTCGACTCATGTCTGTTCATCGTGCGCGCGCGCTTGCAAGCAAGGAAGCCTGAGGCCGCGCGCGCACAGGCGCTCGAATGTCGGCGCTTGGTCCCAGACATCGAGCCCGAAGCATCGGTGCATCCGCCCGATGTGATCGGCGAGCTGGCTGCGGCGGAGGCCACGCTCGAGACGCAAGCGCCGGGCTCGCTGCGCGTGACCTCGGAGCCGAGCGGTTGTCCGGTGTTCATCCAAGGACGCAACCTCGGTCAAACACCCCTCGAGCTGCCGCGCCTCAGCCGCGGTGAGTACCGGGTGCAGGTCGAGTGCATCCCCGGTCAGTTCGGTCGCGTGCATCGCGTGACCTTGGGGCCAAGCCGCTCGGTGGTGCACGTCGACTCGGCGTTCGACGCCGCGGTTCAGAGCAGCGGCGGGGTCTCGCTCCGCTATCCAAACGATGCGCTGCAACAACGGTACGCGCGCGCCCATGGCGTCGAGATCGCTCGATCGGTTGGGGCCCGCTACGTCGCGCTGATCATGCCGGCGGGCGCAGGCCGAGTGCGCATCACCGCGCTCGAGGTCAAGCACGGCAAAGGCTTGGCGAGCGTGATCGTGGCGCTCGATGAAACGCACGCGCTGCGTTCTGCTGGCCCCAGCGCGGCAGCGCTCGTGGCGGGCCGCTCCATGGACTTCACGGTCGAGCCGCCGGTACCGCTTTCGCTGGAGCCCGAGCTCGTTGCACCGATCGCCTTGCGCGTTCCAGAAGCCGTCGCGCCAACCGAGCTTGAGCAGGTCGCGGACGATGACCGTAGTGCCGAGGGTCCCGGCGTGCTCGAGTGGAGCCTTGCCGGCGCGGGGCTCACCGCGCACCTCGTGGGCTGGGCGCTCTACGTGCAGCTGATCGCGCTCGAGGCGGACTATCGCAAGGTGCGCGATCTCGACGACAGCGCCGAAGCACAGCGGCGCCTCGATAGCCTAGAAGCATTCGAGTTGGTGCCGCCGCTCACCGCACTGTCCGGAGCGGTGCTCATGACCGCTTCGCTTCCGCTCATCTTGAGCGACTCCGAAGCGCACGTGCCGCCGCTCGCGCTGGTCGCAGGTGGCACGGGCCTCGCGATCGCGGCGGTCGGCGCATACGTCCTCGTCGCGAGCAGCGGCTGCGATCGGTTTGATCGCCTGGGCCGCTGCGACGACGTGCCCGCGACCACGCGGCTCGGGGCCATGTTGCTCGCGGCGTCGCTGCCGCTGCTCTCGATTCCGGTCGTGTACTGGGTGCGCGGCCTGGGTGTTCCAGCGCGCGCCAATCTTGCATTCGAAGGATCGCATCAACACGTGTTCGTGCGCTGGAGGGGGACGCTATGAAACGCCTTATTTGGATACATCTCTGTGTGGTGGCTCTTGGGGCTTGTGTCGAGAGCAGCTGCCCTGAGGGAATTTCTTGCCTGCACTAGCCCTGAGCTCTCCATGAGCCTACTCGTCCCAATCCCTACTCTCCGTTGCGCCATGCTCGCGCTCGCTGCGCTTGGCGCGTGCGTACCAAGCCAGCCTCCGTGCGCGACCCCGCAAAGCACATGCGACGCGGCGTTCCCCGACGATGCAGGCGATGCAGGCGATGCAGCCGGCATCGTTGAGGATGCCGGAGCTGAAGTGGACAGCGGCAGTGGCGACGGCGGCAGCGCAAGCTTGAGCGATGAGGGCGGAGTGATCGGTCAATCCGGTGATCAAGGCGGGGCGGACGCAGGCTGCGCCGCGTGCCCGACCGAGGCGCCGTACTGCGACGACGGCTCGTGCGTCACGTGCATCCAGGACGCGCAGTGCGGCCGCGGTGTTTGCATCCAGCGCGTCTGCGAGGATTGCCGCAGCGATGGCGATTGCGAGCAACCCGATGCAGCGCGGTGCAGCGAGCAAGCGTGTGTGGCATGCGAGACGAGCGCGCACTGCGCACATCTCGATGCGACGCCCTTGTGCGATCAAGGTCTATGCGTCGAGTGCATTGGCGACGACAGCTCAGCGTGCGGGAACGCGCCCACCGGCGCTCCGTACGTATGCGACGTGCTAACGCGGACATGCTCGAAAAGCCAGACCCGCCGCAGCGCCGGCTTGTGCGAGCCGTGCATCGCCGATGAGCAGTGCGGCGCAGGCCAGCTTTGCGTTGTGCAGCGCTTCGACGAAGCCCACGACACCCCCGATCAAGGGGAACGGGACGTCGGCTACTACTGCTTCCACCGCGAGGACTACGAAGCTCCGAGCGCTCCGAACGGCACCTGCGCCAACGTCGTCCCCTTCGTGGACACGCAAGCCGCACGCACAAGCATCGCGGGGGTCGAAGCCACGATCTGCGGCCTCGCGGTCACAACGTGCCCGGCGTACACGCGCTTCAGCGCCGAGCCCTGCGCCGGACTCGACGACGATGCGAGCTGCGGTGACCCGCGCTTCGACGACAGCTTCTGCCGCGAAGCCATGACCTCAACCTTCCGCTGCACCACACCGTGCGGCAGCGACGACGATTGCGACGTCGGCTCCTCGTGCAACTCGACGTTGCCGAGCTTTTGCAGCCTGTAATAGCCCCCGGCGCTGAGCTTCGGCCGTGAAATGCGGGCACCCGGTGCGACAACGCTCGGCAAGGCGCGCGCTTTGTCGGCCTGTGCTGGGGCATGAACGACGCAGGTCAGCTCGGCAACGTCGGCGCGAGCGCGGACCGAGTGACGCAGGCCGTGCCGGTCACCGACGAGAGCGGCAGCGCGCTGCGTGACTTCGTGCAGGTGGCCGTCGGCACGAGGCACGGCTGCGGACGCAAGCAAGACGGAACGCTGATGTGTTGGGGCCAGAGCAATCGCTTGGGCAACGGTGCCTCGAGCTCCGAAGCGCAGCGGTTTGCCTCAGAGGTGCGCGACGTCGACGATGCGATCGAGCTCGCCGCCGGTGGATCGCACACCTGCGTGCGCAGGCGCAGCGGCCAGGTGCAATGCTGGGGCGACAACAATCGCGGACAGCTCGGCGTAGCGCTTATGCAGATCGGCGGCGTCGCGTCTTCAGCCGTCCCAGTCGATGTAGTCGGCCTTCCATGATTCGAGTTGCCTGCATTCTGTTCGGCGCGTTGCTGTTGCCCGGGCTCGCTCGGGCAGAGCGCGTGCTGCTCCTGCCGATTCGGTCGGAGGTCGCGCTCGCGCCGAGTGAGCTTGCGCGGATCCAGGAAGCGCTCGCGCAAGCGGTTCGAGCGGAGAGCTTCGAAGCGGTGACCGACCCCGCGAGCTTTCCGTGTGCGGACGCTGCGTGCGTGAGCGCGCGCAGCGCCGAGGCCGGCGCGCAACGTGCCGTGGAGCTCGTCCTGTGGCGCGCGGTCGACGGCAGCATCTCCGGCGTGAGCGTCTCGATCACCGCGAGCACGGGTGAGCGCTACAGCGAAGGCGCAAACGTCACGCCCGCGATCGCGCTGACCGATGCTTTGACGCGCGCTACGCACGGCGCCATCGAGCGCTTGCGGCGCGGACCTGGGCCGTGGCTACAAGTCGAGGGGAGCCCGAGCGGCGCGATGATCACCGTAGATGGACAAGCCGCTGGCGCATTGCCGCGGCGGATCAAGGTGAATGGCGGGCTGCACCGCCTCGTGGTCTCGAGCGCTGGTTACGAGCCGCTCGAGCAGACAGTCACGGTCGCGCGTAACCCGGATGCTCTCAAACAGCTGAGCGTCAGCCTGCGACTTGCGAGCACCCATGAAGCAGGGCGCGTTTTGCAAACCGAAACCTCGAGCTGGAACTACGTGATCGCGGGCGCAAGCGTTGCCGCTGGAGTCTTGCTCAGCATCGGTCCGCTGCAGAGCGCGACGCGAGATGGCGAGTGCGGGCGCGAAGCCGGCAACGTGTGCACGGGCATCATCGACTTCGATGGCGGCCAGGGCCTGCAACTCGCCGCCGCTGGGCTACTGTTGGGCGGGGGCGTG
>JAYUYY010000586.1:0-4785 GCA_043752225.1 Sandaracinaceae bacterium
CACGTGGCGGTGGGCGCGCCGCTCGAGGGGCTTTCGGAGCTACCGCCGGAGAGCGCGAACGACACGCTCGCGGTCCACGACATCAACGAGCGCGTGCGCCGGGCGGTGCAACAGCTTTTGGAGCGAGCGCTTGCCGCACGCGGCCCGCGTACGTTTCGCTCCTAAGTTGAAAGCGCGCCCTTGCGCTCAGGTTCGAAAGCGCGCTCGTGCGCGCTGCGCGGTGCGGATCTGCTCGCCCGCGGCTTCGAAGCCCGAACGGCCGAGCAAGCCGAACGCGAGCTTCTTGCCGAGCTCGACGCCCGGCTGATCGAACGCGTTGATGCCGTAGAGCTCACCGGAGAATGCGGTCGCCGCTTCGTACAAGAAGAGCAGACCGCCTAGCACCTTCGCGTCGAGGCGATCGAGCAGCAGCGTCATGCTCGGCCGTCCGTCGGCGGCCAACGCCTCGGTCGTGCCCAAGCGCTCGGCGTCGAGCAGCTTCACGAGCGAGGTCGAGCTCAAGTAGCTGTTCGCACCTGCGTTCTTCGGAACGACGAGATCGCGTTCGGCATGCGCGACGCCGATGAAGGTGACCAGCTTGTCGCGCGGCCCTTCCATGAAGAGCTGGACCTGCGCGTGCTGATCGGTCGCGCCGATCGCGGGCATCGGGGTAGGGCCGCACTCGACCGTGTGGCCTTGGCGATTGAGACGCTTGCCGAGGCTCTCCGCCCACAGCTGCACGTACCAAGCGGCAAACGCGCGTAGCCGATCGGCGTACGGCATCATCACGTGGATCGAGTGGCCGCGTTCGCGGTCGTGCATTTGCGACAAGAGCGCGATCAACGCGGCGGGATTCTCGTCGACCTTGGTGTTGCGACAACGCGCGGCCATCTCGCCAGCGCCTGCAAGCAGCGCGGCTGCGTCGAGCCCCGCGAGCACCGCGGGCAAGAGGCCTACGGCGGTGAGCGCGCAGAAGCGGCCGCCGACGTTGCTCGGGATCGGCAGCGTCGCCCACTTCGCGTCGGTCGCGAGCTCGCGCAAGATGCCGCTCTTCGGATCGGTGATCGCGACCCAATGCGCGCGTGCATCGCTGGCGCCGAGCGCGCGCTCCATCCACTCGCGCACGATCAACATCTGCGCGGCGGTCTCGACCGTCGCACCCGACTTCGAGATCACGAGCACGTTCGTGCGCGCCGGCTCGAGCACCTCGAGCAGGTGCGAGAGAATCCATGGATCGCTGTTGTCGGGCAGGTGCACGGCGGGACCGGGCGTTGCGCCCAACAGCGGACGGCCCGCGATCGTCGGCGGTCGAAGCGCATCGAGCACCGCGCGCGTCCCGAGCGAGGAGCCTCCGATGCCAAGCACGAGCACATCGGTCGCGTTGCTCGGAAGCGACTTTGCGACCGCCTCGACCTCGGCGAGCGCGCGTGTGTCTTCGGGCAATGCGAAGAACCCGAGCTCGCCGGAGTCGGCGCGCGCGAGCACCGCTTTCACCGCGGCTGCGGTGGGCTCGAGCTGAGCTTGAAGCTCGGCGTCGCGCAGCCCGGCAGGGCTACCGAGACCGGATTGCATCGCGAGGGAGTAGTCGAGCGTGATCGAATGCGTCGGCACGCGTGCCATCGTACGCCATTCGTAGTCGCTGCGGCCCGGCGATTTCGATCGCGAACGCGTGACCTTTCGCACCGCGTGTCGGCCGCCTGGTACAGCCGCCCGTAAGTTCGATCCTGCGTGAGCTTCGCTCACCTCGTGAGAGGGTGGGGCCCTGACGGCTTTGCCGGCGGGGCGGGAGAACGGCGCACGTTCTCCCGATAATAAAAGGTGCGGCATTCTGGCGCGTTTTTTGACCGACACTGGATCGGCGCCTAGGTTCGCGGGATGTCGGTCGCAATGCGGCGCGGCCTCATTACGTTGGCCCTCTCCGCGCCGTTGTGCGCGTCGTTCATCGCGTTCGCAGCCGCGGGCGAAGGCCATGCGGCCGCCGCCAGCGCGCACGCGAAAGCCGCGCAAGGGCGAGCGAGCCTCGCGCTTTCGGCCTCGAGGCCCACTGCCGCAGCGCTGCTCGCCGGCTTCGATCCGCTGCGCACCCGCGAGCAGGATGGCCAGCTGGTCTCGGACCTGCCAAGCGGGGCGCTCGCGGAGCTGACGATGGACGTCGGGCTGCAGCGGCACGTGAGCGGCATGTTCGGCGACTACGCGGTGCCGTATGGCGCGCTGGTCGCGCTCGATCCCAAGTCGGGTCGCGTGCTGGCGTACGTCAGCCATTCGAGCGCCAACCCCGACGCAGGCGACCTCGCGCGCGATCCGTCACCGCCTTCGGCGTCCGTGTTCAAGGTGATTACGTCCGCGGCGCTGCTCGATGCGGGCGTCACGCCCGACGAGCGTGTTTGCTACGGCGGCGGCTTCAGCAGCTTGTCCGACGCGGATCTCAACGACGACCCCAAGCGCGATCAACGCTGCGCCACGCTCGCCGAAGCGGTCGGTGGATCGATCAATACCGTCATGGCCAAGCTGGCCGACCGCAAGCTCGATGCCGCGCGCATCGGCCGCTACGCCGAAGCGTTCGGGTACGGCCACGCCTTGCCGTTCGACGCGCCGACCAAGCCGAGCCCGTTCGAGGTGCCGACCGATCGACTCGAGCGCGCGCGCACCGCGGCCGGCTTTTGGCACATGCACATGTCGCCGCTGCACGGCGCGCTGATCGCGGCGACGATCGCGAACGGCGGGACGATGCCGCGCGCCGCGATGGTAGAGCGCGTTGTGGACGCGCAAGGTCGCGCGTTGCATACGCGCAGCGCGCAAGCGTTTCGATCGGTGATTGGCCGCGACACCGCGAGCAAGGTCGGCGCGATGATGACGCGCACGGTGACCGATGGCACCTCGCACAGCGCGTTCTACGATTCCAAAGGACGACCGTTCCTGCCGGGCATCTCGGTCGCGGGCAAGACCGGATCGCTCAGCTCTGAGCAACCGTACCGGCATTACAGCTGGTGGGTCGGCTTTGCGCCCGAGCACAATCCCGAGATCGCGTTGGCCGTGCTGGTGGTGAACACGCCGAAGTGGCGGATCAAAGCGAGCTACGCGGCGCGCGAAGCGCTCCGCCATTACCTGGTCGAGCGCCCGCTGCAGCAGCTCAAGGCGAAGACCGCCGTTGTCGCGGCGCGCTGAGCCCGCGCTTGCTGCGGCCTAACCGAGCGCTTGTCGCGCGGCTTCGACCGTCAGCTGACCTTCGTTCACCAGCTGACGCAGGTGCATCTCGAAGGTCTGCATGCCGTACGGATGCACGCCGCGCTCCATCACGTCCTTGAGGCCCATGTGGCCTTCCGGATTGCGGATCGACTCGCGCGCGGTACCGGTGACGACCAAAGCCTCCGCGACCAGCACGCGACCGTCGCCGCGGGCGTTCGGGAGCAAGCGCTGCGCGATCACACCCTTGAGCGCATGCGCCAAGCGCTCGCGCAGCTCGGTCGGATCACCGTTGCGGATCAGCGACGTCACGCGGCTGATCGTGCGCGCGACGTCCGAGGTGTGCAGCGTCGAGAGCACCAAGTGGCCCGTCTCGGCGGCCTTGAGCGCGATGTCCATCGTCTCTTCATCGCGCACCTCGCCGACCAAGATGACGTCCGGATCTTGGCGCAACGCGGCGCGCAACGCCGAAGGAAAGCCCGGCGTGTCGATGCCGATTTCGCGTTGCGAGACCGTGCCGAGCGAATCTTGGTGCAAGAACTCGATCGGATCTTCGATCGTAACGATGTGCACGCGGCGCGTCGCGTTGATGTGACCGACGATCGACGCGAGCGTGGACGACTTGCCGTTGCCCGCCGCGCCGACCACCAGCACCAGACCGCGCTCGAGCTCGGCGAAGCTCTTCACGACCGCCGGCAGCTGGAGCTGCTCGAACGTCGGCACCACCAGCGGAATGCTGCGCAACGCGAGCGCGAGCGTGCCGCGCTGGCGATAGACGTTCACGCGATAGCGGCCAACGCCCGACACGCTATACGCAGTGTCGTACTCCATCAGGTCGCGGAGCTCGCCGCGGAACCGGCTCTGGCGGAGCACGATCTCCGCGATCGCTTGCGTGTGCTCGGGCCTCAGCTTCTCGCCTTGCAGGTAGTGCAGGGCACCCGAGACGCGGAACGCAGGCGGCTGCCCGACTTTGAACAACGCATCGCTCGCGCGGTACTTCGACCCGCGCGACAAGAGCTCATGCAGGGTGGCTTCGTCCATAACGCCACCGAATGCTAACTCTTTCAGCCTTCTTTGCGCCGCACGACGAACGTATTCATATGCTCTTCTTGCTCGAACTTGCGGCGGTAGGTCTCGGCTTGCTCGCGGCTCTTGAACGGTCCGATACGGACTCTGTAGAAGCGGCCGCGCTCGGTCACATCCGCTGCGGTTACAAAGGCTTCGTGGCCTTTGTCGCGTAGACCGGCCGCAAACGCGCGCGCTGGCTCGGGGCGGTCGTAGCTGATCACTTGCAGCGTCAGCTCGCCATCGTGGCCGTGCGCGGCTTCGACGATGCTCTCGTCCTCGCCCGACCGGATCGCGCTCGCGACCATCGGATCGTTGCGCATGGCGCGCGGCAAGCTGCGGCCGGCGGAGCCAGCCGCCACGGCAGCAGGCACGCTTGCCACCAGCTCTTGCGTCGAGGCTTCTTCGTCGAGCTCTTCGAGCGGAACGGGCTGAGCCGCGATCACGGCTGCGGCGGTCGGAAGCGTGTCGTCGCCTTCTGCAGTTGGCACCGCCGTCGCGCCGCCTGCCAGCACGGCCTCTTCAGCGGCGGCAGCTTGCAGCGCCGCGAGCACCTCG
>JAYUYY010000587.1:0-4771 GCA_043752225.1 Sandaracinaceae bacterium
CCGTGGATCGCGAGCATCTGTACGTGTCTGAAGCAACCCTCGGCGGCGGCATCTTGCGAGCACGGCTCGAAGGCAGCGCTCTCTTCCTGCTCGCGTCAGACCAGCTGTTCCCGCAAGCGATCGCTGTCGACGACGCATACGTCTACTGGGGCGAGCGCGACGGAGAGAGCATTCGCCGGCGCTCGAAGTGCGCGCCCGCGTCGACCGAGTGACGGTGTACTCTGCGGGCTATGGCTCGTCGCCTCTACGCGACCATCGGGCGTGCGCCCGACAACGACGTCGTGCTCGAACATCCGACGGTCTCGAATCATCACGCGCGGCTCTCGTGGGGTGGCACTGCGCTGTTGGTCGAAGACCTCTCATCCGCGAACGGCACGTTCGTCGACGGTGAACGGATCAAGACCGCGCGCACGCGTCCCGGCGTCGAGCTGCGGATTGGCGAGATCGCGCTGCCATGGAGCCACGACGGGTTGCGCCCGCTGCTCAAGGCCGGCGCCGGCGCACGCACGCTCGTCATGCCTACGAAGAAAGCCGGCACGTTCGTGTGCGGGAGCTGCGGTCACGTGGGCGCATTGGCTGCGGGCCCGCTGCCAGCGCGCATGACGTGCCCCGCGTGCAACACGACGCTCGCGACCGGCACCAAGCCGCGCAGTGCTTCGCGCGGCCCGAGCCCCGTGCTGTTCGCCGCTGCGCTCGTGCTGATCTCGCTCGGCGTCGCGGGCTATCAATATTCGCGGCGTCCGAGCGGCGCCGTGCTCGTGCCGTCGCAAGACGGCAGCTCGTCGATCCTTCCGAGCATGACCGAGCAATTCGCTGCGCTGCGCGTCGGCGGCGCGTCGGCGCAGAAGCTCGCCGCCGCGCTCAGCCCGATGGACGCCGTCACGCGCAACACCGCGGTGAAATTCGCGGCGCGCAACCAAGGCGCGTTCCACGTCGAGCAGGTCGCGGAGATCTGGGCGGCCGTGCGCAAGGAGTGGCGCTACGTCAACGATCCGGAAGGCCGCGAGTACTTCGCGACCGCCACCGAGTCGATCGAGAACGGCTACATCGGCGATTGCGACGACTTTGCCGTGACACTCGCGTCGATGGTGATCGCGATCGGCGGCAAGGCGCGCATCGTGTTGATGGACGGTCCGCGCGGCGGACACGCCTATGCCGAAGCCTGCGTGCAAGGCGAGGCGCCCAAAGTCGCGGCCGTGCTGACCAAGCACTACAAGAACAAGTTCCGTCGTTACATCACGAGCAGCGTGCCCAAGACGATCGCGTATCGCACCTCGGCCGAGTGTCCGATTTGGCTCAACTTGGACTGGAACGCTTCGGTCCCGGGCGGTCCGTACGAATCCGAACGCTCGGCGGTCGCGGTCTACGAAGGTGGCCGCACCGAGACGCTCGCACCCGCGAACCCCGCGCCGGGCGCCGATGGCAAAGCGGCGCCGGCTGCGAACGCGTCACCGCGGTAACTAGCTCGCGCTCGCGCTCGCGGTCGCGCTCGTGCGCAGCTCGAGCAAGCCCTGTGCGCGCGTGATCACCGGCATGTAGCCGAGCTCGCGCCGCGCCTTGGCGTCGCTCACCGTCACCTGCGAGCCGATCAGCACGACCGTCGTCCGTGTCAGCGGCGGCTCACCGTCGCGCTTCGTGAGCCGCCAAAAGGTTTCGAGCAGGAAGGCTGCGCTGCGCGCGATCGGCAGCGCCATGCTGGACGCGCCGCTCACGTCGCGCCCGAGCGCTTCGAGCATGCCGCCGATGTACGCGCGAAAGGTCAGCGGCTCGCCGTCGGTCACGAAGTAGATCTCGCCCGCGCGTCCGCGCGCCGCGGCGGCTTGCAGGCCGGCGCTCACGTTCTTTACGTGACACGTCGACGTGAGCGCATGACCGCCGCCGAGCCACGCGAACTTGCCGCGATCGACCAGCTCGCACAGCCGCGGCAACAGCACGGTGTCGCCCGCTCCCCAAATCGCGCGCGGCCGCACGATCACGGCGTCGAGCCCGTCGCGCACCGCTGCGTGCACTTCTTGTTCGGCGCGACCCTTCGACCATGGATAGAGGCCGAGCGGGCGCTCGGGCAGCGGCCAGCTCTCGTCGGCGTCGATCAATGCGCGTGAGCGCTCGCCGACCAGCACCGCTTCCGTCGACACGTGCACGAAGCGCGAAACACCCGCGGCCTTCGCAGCCTGGAGCGCGCGCCGCGTTCCATCGATCGTGATCCGCTGGAAGTCTTCGCGCCGTCCCCACACCTCGACTTTGGCAGCGCAGTGGTAGACGACCGCGCAACCTTGCATGCCTTGCGCGAGCGCGCGCTCGTCGTCGAGATCGCCTGCGACCGGCTCCGCACCCAGCGCACGCACCGCGGCCGCGGCCGTCTCGGAGCGCGCGAGCGCGCGCACTGTGTGTTGCTGGTCGTGGAGATCTGCAATGAGCTGTCGGCCTACGAAGCCCGAGCCACCGGTGACGAATACGCGCATGCGGCGCAGGCTAACAGGCCGGCTCCGGCTTCGGTCGCTAGCTTTGCGAAGCCCTGTCGCTCGAGCTCTTGGGTGAGGACAGAAGTTTGATTTGCGATCTGCGCCAGCGGGGCGCCATGCGTCTGCGCTCTGGCCGTTGTGCTCGCGGGGCCTTCTGTGCACGCTCGCGCGCATGAACGATTTGCAGGGCAAAATCGCGGTGGTCACGGGTGCGGCAAGCGGCATAGGGCTCGCGCTGAGCAAGCGCTTCGCAGCCGAAGGCATGAAGCTGGTGATGGTCGACATCGAGCCTAAAGCGCTCGAGCAGGCGATCACACAGCTCCCCGCGGGCACCGAGGTGCTGAGCAGCGTGACCGACGTCTCCGACGAGGCACAGATGGATGCGCTCGCGGCGCGCACGTTCGAGCGCTTCGGCACGCTGCACGTGCTCTGCAACAACGCCGGCGTCGGCGGCGGCGGGCGGATGTGGACGCTCAGCACGCGCGACTGGCAGTGGGTGCTCGGCGTAAACCTGTGGGGCGTGATCCACGGCATCCGCGTGTTCGCGCCCAAGCTTGTCGCGCAGAACGAGGGCTACATCGTGAACACCGCGTCGGTCGCGGGCCTGACTTCGCCCGCCGGGCTCGGGCCGTACAACGTCACCAAGCACAGCGTCGTGACGCTCTCCGAGACACTCTTCGCAGAGCTCAAGGCGAGCAAGAGCGAAGTCGGCGTCTCGGTCTTGTGCCCGGCGTTCGTGAACACGCGCATCCACGAGTCCGATCGCAACCGGCCGAGCGACTTGAAGAACCCGATCGTGGAGCAGAGCGAAGAGAAGCGCCGCGAAGGTCAGCAGCGCCAAGAGCTGATGGCGAGCTTGCTCGCAGCCGGTCAATCGCCCGATCAAATCGCCGACAAGACGCTCGCTGCGATCCGCGCGCGTCGCTTCTACATCCTGACGCACCCCGAGATGGCGCCGCTGATCGAGCAACGCGTCAAGAACATCCTCGCCGGGAACGATCCCGCGTGACCCGCTCGCTCGCGATCTCTTACGCCGTGCTCACGCCCGTGATCGGCGCGTTCTTCTACGCGCTGTACTCGGTGGTTGCTCGCGGCGCGGGCGTGGCAGCGCCATCGACCGAGCTGATCGCACCGATTAACGCGCTCGTCGGGCTCACCTTCGTGGTCGCGTTGATCATGGTGGTCGTGCGCAACGGCTCGGTCGTGCGCGGCTTAGCCTCGATCACGTACTACGCGAGCTACCGCAGCGCCGACGCGCCGAGCGAGTGGATCGAGCGACCCGCGCGCACCTTCGCGAACCTGCTCGAGCTCCCGGTGCTGTTCTACGTCGTGTGCATCCTGATGCTCGTGACGCAAAGGTGCGACGCCGCGCAGGTGCAGCTCGCGTGGATCTTCGTTGCAGCGCGCGCGCTGCACGCGGCGATCTACATCGGCATCAACCACGTGCCCGCGCGCTTCGGCGCGTACCTCATGGGCTTCGCCACGCTCACGGTGATGTGGTTCCGTTTCGCTGATTAGCAGCGCTGTCGCGCCGGAGCTCCCCTCCGGGTCGCGAGTCGCGGGTTGCCGTTCGACTACTTGCAGTACGGCCGGCCCGGCGAAGGCTTGCTGGACCAGAGCTCGCGTGCATCGAGGAACGCACGGACCTTCGCATGCAGCGGGCCCGACTTCTCGGCGTGCGTGCGCGCTTCGCTCGGGCTCGTCGTGCGCTCTTCGACGTCTCGCTCGCGCTTGCGCTTGTGACGATCTCCGTAAGTCTCGAGCACCGGCTGAACACCGAGCGCGCGCAGCGCGCCGCGCCGAAACGGATACATCGGCGCGCCATCGATGCAGCCGTGGCCGATGTCCTCGGGCGAGCAGAAGAAGCGCACGTGCATGTGATCGTCGTGCGGTGTTTCGGGCTGACAGGTCACGAGCGCAAACCGCTCGCGCAGCATCTTTTTGGCATGCACGCGATCGGCTTCCGCGAGCAGCATCGTGCGCAAGTGCTCGACTAGAAAGATTCGTTGCACGTCGTCGCCGCTGGCTTGCAGCAGCTCAGCCACGAAACGCCAGGTGCGCTTGGCATCGAAGCGCACCGCGACGTCGTCCTTGGCGATCGCGAGATCTTTGAAGTCCCAGCCGCGGCCTTTGGGATCGAGCGGCACGCCCACCGAAGGCATCGGCTTGCCGCTGCGATCGAGCAGCTGAAACAGGATGTCAGCGTCGCGCCCGGCTTGATGCGAGCCGTGCTGCGCGATCGGTCCGCCGTGTTCGAGCCCGATGTCGTTCACCACGACCGTGCTCTCGGGCAGCGCCTCGTGCAGCGC